>JBFWRA010000524.1:0-4494 GCA_050249155.1 Isosphaeraceae bacterium
GGCGAGGTGGATCGTCGAGGGGTCGACGGTCTCCGGGTCGATCTCCGGTTCAGGTGGAAGCCTGAGCTTCTCCCTCAACCCAGCGAAGTCGAACCCCTGGCTCCAGGGCTGTCGCAGACACTCCATCTGGAGCACGGCGGCCCGCAGTGGCACTTCCAGGGCCTGGACGCCGGCGGCCTGAAGCGGCGTCTTGCCGCCGAGAAAGTCCATCGGCGTGTTGGGCCAGACGTCCCGCATCACCCGACGGCCTTCCTCTTCCATCAAGCGATAGATCGACTCCTCCGAGAGAGCCTCGGGCAGCTTGAACTCCCAGGCCATCGCGAGTTGGCGGCGAGACACCTTGCCCAGCACTTTGGTCCGGGGGTGCGCGGGAGGGATCGCCGGCCCCGCGAGCGTGGTGAAACGATCCACCAGCCCGTCGAGCCTGCCGTCGTCATAGGTCTCCAGGATGGCCGAGTCCTCTCCGACGTAGACGTGCCCGAGAGTTCGCGGGACGTCCTCGCTCTTCAAGCCCGAGCCGCCGTCGACGGGCGGCGTTTCGCGATACGGATCGTTTCGGTCCAGGAGAGCGTACTCATCGAATTCCGGAGAGTCCGGGTCGTCCTCGTCGATCGGCGCCTTGCCCTCGGAGGCCACGGCGGGGTCGCCGTTGAGAGCGCTCAGCAGCGCGTCGCGCTGGCGAAGCGGCCAGGTGAGCTGGACGTGCTCGACGGCGTTCTCAGGCGAGTCGGGGATGAGTTGCTGACAAAGTCCCTCGATCTCGACCGCCTCGCTCGTCGCTCCGAGCGTGGCGACGTAGCGCCTGAGCGCCGCGACGGCCCCCTCGTCGTCCCCCAGCCAGAGCTTGCAGAATCCCAGGTTGCGACCGGCGATCAGTCCAATCCGAGGCTCGTTCTCCAGGCTCGCGAACGTCTCGGCGGCGACCGACCAGAGACCGCGCTCGGCCTTCTCCAGGGCCTCCTGGAATCGTGAGGCGGCGGGCCCCGAGGCCCCCTCGGGCAAGGGGGACAACTCTTCCTCGTTCCTCAGAAACGGAGAGATCGTCGCGTCGACCCGGAGCGATCGGAGCAGCCGCGCGCCCGATCCCTCGCTCCCGGAGTCGGGCGCTTGAAGGGTCTGGCCGAGGCGAAGGTGCCTCAACGCGGCCGGCTGGTTCCCCACCTGCGCGAAGTACGAACCAAGGAGGTTCGCCATGCTCGCGAGGTGCGGGCGATCGGAGTCGGGCAAGACCGCCAGCGCCCTTTGGAACTGAGCGCCGCCGGCCACGGGCCCTTCCGTCTCGGCGATCAGTCGCGTCGAGAGGACGAGGGCCCCGAAATGTTTGGGCTGGCTCTGAAGGACCTCGCGCAGGGCCTGTTTGGCCTCCTCGGGACGATCCTGGCGGATCAAGAGGAAGCCCTTGCGCATGAGAAGCCAGGCGTTGCCCTTCTCCTTGCGCAAGCCCTCGTCGAGGGTCGCCAGGGCCGCGTCGATCTGGCCCCCCTCGTACAGCCGCTGCGAACGATCGGCGTAGGACTCGACCTTGTGGCAGCACCACTTGAACTTCTGACCACTGCCACAAGGGCAAGGGGAATACGGCTCGATGACCGCCATCGGCTACGTCCTTCATCGAAAAAACAAACGACAGGCCAGACTCGCCCCCGGGTGTCTCGGTCGCTGACGCGATGGAGACCCGACGAGGGTGAAGCCAGACCCGAGAGCGCGACGCCCGAGGGTTCGGGCGCGGACACGATCCGATCCAGCCCGCGCCCTTCCAGACCCGTTGAGGAGGTCTTCCCATCAAGAACCTTACGACGACGCCGGCTGAGGCTCAGGTTAGCAAACGTCTCGACACCCCGTCTACGGTCAGGCGAACCCCGTTCGAGGTCGTCCCTCGATCCCCCTCGGTCGAGCGTGCCAGGATGCGGCCTCGCGACCACCATCCCATGTGTTCAGAATCCATCCATTCCTGGTGTCAGGCTTGACTGGCATTACCCTCCTGGGCGAGAGTGTGAAGGCATGCTGGGTAGCAACCGTCGCCTCATTCGTTTACGATCCTCCCACCCAGATTGTGTCTGGCGAGATTCTGAGATCTTGAATTCCGAAACCCAAGACCAAGGGCCTCTAAAATGATCGTGCGAACACTGATTGGTCTCGCCCTCGTTTTCGGGCTCGGCGTGCCCGACGCGCGAGGCCAGGTGATCACCACGCTCTTCGCGAGCAATAACGGGCTGACCGCCTCCGGTTCGACGGCGTACTTCGACGTGAACGTGCTGGCCGCCGGCGGGCTCACCGTCAACAGCATGGCCGTCAACACGGCCGGAACGGGCAACGCCTTCAACATCGCGGTCTACACGCGGACGGGCACTTACAGCGGCAACGAATTGTCCGCGGCCGGTTGGACGATGGTCTCCTCGGGCTCGGGGACCGGCCAGCCGGAGGACACCCCGTCCTTTGTGGACGTCTCGGACTTCCTCCTCGGCCCGGGCGTCACGGGGATGGCCATCCACTTCCTCGACACCTCCAACGAGTACACGAACGGGAACGGCTCGAACCAGTTCTACAGCAACGCCGACCTCTCCCTGACCCTGGGGAGCGCGACCGGCGGGCTCTTCTCCGGGAGTGTGTTTTCGCCCCGAATCTGGAACGGGACGATCAACTACACGGTCGCGGCGGTGCCGGAGCCGGGCCCGATGGTCCTGGCGCTGGCGCTGACGGGGGCCCTCGGCCTGGCCCGTCTCCGGCCGGGGCGGGCGCGCCGGGCGGGCTGACCCGGGCCCGTCCCCCGCGGTTCGGCGCCGAATCCGCTTGTACGGCGATTTACGGAGGAGAGGACAAAGGGAACAAAAAAACGGAGACTCCTCGCCGATCTTCACCGCGAGAGGACCCAAGACCTTTGGTTTGATAGGATTGGAGCGAATTTTCGGGTGAAAATCGCGGAGGAGTCTCCTCAAGACTCTTGGCGAAAGGCAGGAGCATTGCAAAGTTGTACGCGTCTGAGAGGCTGGGGTTTCGGATCCCCGGTGAACTCGGCTCGATCCTCGACTTCGCAATCCTCCTGTGGCGAAAGGGGCGAAGATTGACGCGATGCGCCCGTCCAGCTAGCGTGGGGAGAAGTGGCGACAAGGCGGGAATCGTCCTTTTCCAGGGGTAGCGTCATGACCTCGCCGTATGAGTTGAACCGCCGGGCATTCATCAAGACCACGGCCGCCGCCACCGCCACGGCGGCCGTCGCGACGTCGGCGGGGGCCCTGGACGCGCCGGCTGACGGCCTGATCCACCGCAACGAGCGGAGCGGCATGCCCTACCGCAAGCTTGGCCGGACGAATTTCATGTGCGGCCGCCTCGTCTTCGGCGGCGGCGCGGCGTTGATGGGTGGGAAGGCCGTTCGATTGCTCAACACGGCATTCGACGCGGGCGTGAATTTCTACGATCTCGGCTCCAACGCCTATTACAAGGGTAGCGAGCGCGCCTTCGCCCCCTTCCTCGCGGCGCACCGCGGCGAGATCTGGGTCACGTCCAAAGCGCCGTTGCGTCCCATTGACGGCCACGAACCGGGCAAGCCGTTGTCCGCCGAGCAAGGCAGGTTTCTCGCCGATTACTGGACGGGGCTGCTCGATGCGAGCCTCGCCGATCTGGGGACCGACCATGTGGACGCCTACTACCTCATGGGCGTCGGCGACCCGGAGGTCGTCCGTTGCGAGCAACTGCGCGAGGCCTTCCTCAAGGCGAAACAGGCCGGGAAGGTGAGCCATTGGGGCGTGAGCACCCACAAGCGGGCGCAGCAAGTGCTCGAGGCCATGATTGAGACGGACTGGTACGACCTCGCCATGATCGCCATCACCCCCGCCGGGTGGTACGACTGGGATTCGAAGAGTCTCCTGCCCGGCACGCCGGCGATGGTCGATCTTCAGCCCACCCTGCGGCGCGCCCGGGACGCCGGCATCGGTCTCGTCGGAATGAAGGCGGCCCGCTACCTATCCTCCCGTGGCGGCGCGGGGTTGGAGAACGCATTCGACGGGCACTACAGCGACCAGGTCATGCGATCGGGGCTTTCGCCCTGGCAACGGTCCTACGCGTTCGTCCTCGCCCATGGCGTCGACGTGGTCAATTCCGACATGCAGAACTTCGCCCATTTCAAAGCGAACCTCGCGGCCGTTCAGCGCTCGGCGGAGCTCTTCGTCACGGCGTGATCGACGCCGACCGTTTTCTTCCCACGCGCCGCCCGAGAGGATCCTTCGGCGGCGCTGAGCGCGTCGTTCGCCCGGCCGGCATGCCCTCGACGAGGGCGAACAAACGGTCCGGCGACGACGCGTGAGGAGCGGGAGGTTGGCCCCGATCCGCGGGGAACGGCCAACCTCCTGGCCGATCAGATCAGCGGCCGTCGCGCCCGCTCATTTCGGGATCCTCAGTCCTTTGAGCAAGAAGGTCATGGCCTTGACGGCCGCGTCGCGGCCCTTGACCGCCGTGACGCCGGCGATGACGTCGCCAACCTGACAGACTCCGTCGAAGTCG
>JBFWRA010000525.1:0-4490 GCA_050249155.1 Isosphaeraceae bacterium
ATAGCCCAGCTCGTCGGTCGCGCCGTGGACGTGCCCCTTCTTGATCCCCGCTCCGGCGAGCCAGACGGTGAAGCCGTTGGGGTGGTGGTCGCGTCCGTCCTTGCCGCCGTTGCGCAGCTCGAGCCCCGGGGTCCGGCCGAACTCGGTGCAGAAGACGACCACGACCTCGTCGAGCAACCCGCGCCGTTTCATGTCTTTCAAGAATCCGGCGACGGGTCGGTCGACCCCCGCGCACAGTTTCTCGTGGTTTTCCTTGAGTTTCTGATGCGAATCCCACGACCCATACGCGGAGGGGTACACTTGAACGAATCGAACGCCGCGCTCGACCAGCCGCCGGGCGGCCAGCAAGCGTTCGCCGGCGGGGCGGGTGGCCGGGTCGTCCAGCCCGTAGAGCCGTTCCACGTCGGTCCCCTCCGGCCGGAAGTCCAGCGCCTCGGGTACGGCGGCCTGCATTCGGTAGGCCAGTTCGTACGCTCGGATTCGAGCGCGGAGGGCCTGATCCTCGGGGTATTCGACGCTCGCCAGCTCGTTCAGCCGGCCGATCAGCGCGTACTCCTCGCGCTGATCCTCAACGGTCTGGCTCGGATGGCGGCGGCCGAACGGGAGCGGGTTGGTCGGGTCCAGCGCCAGCGGCACGCCCGAGTGTTCGGGGCCGAGGTAATACGAGTCGATCGATGGACGGGTGGTCGAATTCGACGGTCCACCCACGGCGACGAACTTCGGCAGGTTCTCGTTCAGCGTGCCGAGTCCGTAATGGACCCAGGCCCCCAGGCTGGGCTGGGGCTCGTCCAGGCGGTGCCTGCCGGTGTGAATCTGGTTCTCGGCGGCGTGGTCGTTGTCGGTCGTCCACATGTTTCGGACGAAGCAAAGGTCGTCCACCGCGCCAGCCAGGTGGGGCCACCAGTCCGAGATCTCGATGCCCGATCGCCCTCGCGGTTTATACCCGACTTGCATCGGATAAATCGTCGGATAAACGTCTCGGACGTTGATCTCCTCGGCGGGAACCGATCGGAATCGCTTGCGATGCAGGGGAGAGTCGAGCGGGTTCTCGAAGGGGGTCTTGTCGAACGTCTTGCCCGCGTGCCTGTTCAACGCGGGCTTGGGGTCGAACGTCTCCACATGGCTGTAGCCTCCCGAGAGGAAGATCCAGACCACGGCGCGGGCTTTGGGGGGGAACGCCGGCCGGCCGTCGGGGGGAGACCACGAAGGCTCGTCGGCGGCCGCGCTCCGCGTCACCCCGTCTCCGGCGAGCAAGGCCCCCAGGGCCATGCCCGTGAATCCCATGCCGAGGTCCGACAGGAACGCGCGACGGTCCACTCGGCCGCGAAAGTGGCTCGGGCATGCGGTTCGGCTCAAGGTTCCGCCCTCTCAACGAATGGTCAAGAAGTCATGATGATTGTACAACGCCCGTACCAGCCCCGCGCGGGCCCTGGCCCGGTCCGCGTGCCGGGACAGGTACGCCAGGCAAAGGTCGCGCTCCTCGGAAGTCGGTCGTCGCGAGAGAATTTGCTCATAAATCGTATTCAGAAACGCGAGATCCCGGTCGGCCCCGGCCGCGCGTTCCCAGAGGGTCGAGGCCAGCGTGTCGGCGAGGTCGTGGATGAGCGGGGCGTTGGTCAGGGCGAGGGCCTGTTGGGGGACGACGCTTCGGGTCCGTCGATAGCACTCGCCGGCGTCGGGCGCGTCGAACAGCGCGCCGAACTCGCTCTTGCCCCCGGCCTCGGGGTGGCAACTGTAGTAGACGCTTCGCCGACGAGTCGTCATCGCCTGTTCATTCTCGAGTTCCTGGCCTCCCATCGTCGGATCGAGCACTCCCGAGGTGAACAGCAATCCATCGCGAATGACCTCCGCCTCCATCCGGCCCGGGTTCATCCGCCAGAAGTGGGCGTTCTCCGGGTCGGTCCCCGCCTCGGACGCCAGGTCTCCCCGCGACGAGCTCATCCGGTATGTCTGACTGGTGACGATCAGTCGATGCAACCGCTTGAAACTCCAGCCCGACTCTCGAAGCTCGACGGCCAGCCAGTCCAGCAAGGCGGGGTGGGTGGGGTTCGCCCCGTTGCGCCCGAAGTCGAAGACCGTGCCCACCAGGGGCGAATGGAAATGCCGCATCCAGAGATGATTGACCGCGACACGGGCCGCGAGCGGGTTCTCGGGGGCGGTGATCCAGGCCGCCAGGGCCTTGCGGCGGCCGGTGCTGGTCGCGGGATAGACCGGGCCGACGGGCGAGTGGGCCGGGGCCTTGGGTGAGGCTTTCAGCGCGGCGACCGCTTTTTCCAGGGCCTTCTCCGCCTCCTCGACGGCGGTCGTCGCCTTCCGCGGGTCGGTGTCGGGGCCCAGCGCGAGCCGACGGGCCTCGAGCACGGCGGCCTCGGCGGTCTCGCGCGCGGAGAGGCGTTCGAGTTCACCGGCGGCCTGCGCGAGGTCCTCGGCGGACCCGCCACGCCTGGCCAGGTCCGCCGCGAGCCTGGCCTCCATCGCCTGGCGCTCCGACTGTGACGCGACCAACCGCGCCTCGCCGGCGCGACGGGCCAGGTCACGCCAGGCGATCGCCCGGGTCGTTCGCGCCAGCCTGTCGAACGCCTCGCGAACGGCGCCCGACGCGCTGAGCACCGTCACCGTCGAGGTCGCCGGGGCCTTGCCGAACGGGGAATTCGACCAGCCATCGACCCCGACCACGTCGGCCCCAGGCTCATAGCGCGGCGACTCGAAGTCAAACGTGAGCGTTTCCGAATCGGGATCACGACCGTTCTTGATCACGATCGCGTCGAACGCCACGACGCTCCCGGTGCGCGCGTCCAGGGTCAGGGCCTGCCCAGGCCTCGACGCCGGGTTCCAGCCGTTGATCGCCACGGGCGTCGCCTCGACCAGCGTCTTGTGGTCGGTCAGGCTCGTCACCGTCAGCGAGGCCCGGTCGGACCTCGGCTCGAAGGTCAGCAGGACGTCGAACGAGGTCTGCCCGACCGTCACGTCGTAGCGTCCCGCCTCGAACTCGACGGTGCCGCCGGGCCGGTAGGACCGGATCGCCCCTTTCTCGAAGGCCACCAGGCCGGCGGTCGCGCCCTGGGTCGCGTCGGCCGCGAGCTGAACGTTCACATGCGTATCGCTCTGGATCTGAAGCTTGAAGCGCAGCGAGGCTCCTTCCACCAGCGGCTTGAGACCGACCAGGGCGTTGTTGACGATGCGACGGCCTCGCGAGGCGTCCATCCGCAACGAGAGCCCGCCCTCCAGGGCCACGGCGGTCCCGGCCTCCTCGGCCGCGGCCGCGGCGACGGCGTACTCCTCGAAGGCTCGGTCGCGGCGCGCCTTCCAGATCGGCAGCGCGACGGCGGATTCGTCGAGCGCGCGGAACCGATCGACCTCGGCCCGGGTCACCGCCTCGCGCAGTCGGGCGCGATCCTCGGCGACGATCGCCGGGCGGAGCCCAGGCTCGTAGGCGTCCCTGGGCAACGCGACGGGCTGGATTTTGGGAAATCCCTCGGCCAGAAACGCGGGCACGCCGGGTGCGATTGGTCCGCGAGCCGTGTCACGGTTCCGCTCGTCTCCCCCGGTATAAAACCAGGTCGGGGCGTCGGGCGTCTTGTCGTAGACCCGGATCGAGCCGAGCCGAACGATCTTGCGAAGAACGCTATATTCATATTCTTGAAAGGGGCCAGGGTCGGGCTCGCCGGGGCAACGGTCTTGCCGCGGGCCAATGGGCTCGAAGAACGCCCGCAAGGCGAAGTAATCGGTCTGCCTGATGGGGTCGTACTTGTGGTCGTGACAGTGGGCGCAATTGAACGTCAGGCCAAGGAACGCCTTGGCCGTATGCTCGACGACGTCGCGCATCCACTGGTTCGGGTTCAGGGCGTACCAGTTCCGGACGAGGAACCCGGTGGCGACGACGTTTTCGTCGTCGGCCGGGGCGACCTCGTCCCCCGCCAGCATCTCGGCGATCATCCGGTCGTAGCCCTTGTCCTCGTTGAACGACCGGACGATCCAGTCCCGCCATCGCCAGATCTGCGGGGCGCTGTTCCAGACGTCGGGAACCATCCGACGCCCGTACCAGTCGCTATAGCGCCAGACGTCCATGAAGTGCCGGCCCCAGCGCTCGCCGTATCGAGGAGATTGGAGCAGCCGGTCGACCACCTTTTCATAAGCGTCGGGCGATTCGTCCGCGAGGAAGGCCCGCAACTCGTCGCGGGTCGGCGGCAGGCCGACGAGGTCGAGGGAGACCCTTCTCAGCAGCGTCCCCTTGTCGGCGGGGGGCCGATGGCGAAGCCCCCTGTCCTCGCGCTGGGCCGCGATAAAGGCGTCGATCGGATTGAGCGACCAACCTTCCTCGTTTGGGACGGGCAGGGGGGGCCGGACCGGGACCCGAAACGCCCAGTGATCTCTCGGGTCGGGCTCGGGTTTCTCCCCGGTGGGAGAAGCGGCCCCCGCCGCGATCCAGTCGCGCAGGGCCTGGACCTCGGTCGGAGAAAGCGGCGGCCCCTCGGGAGGCATTCGCAAGT
>JBFWRA010000526.1:0-4484 GCA_050249155.1 Isosphaeraceae bacterium
GGGAGGTCCTCAACCGTCCCGTCCGCAAGGCCGTGATCGACGCGGCGCTGCTGACCCAGCGCAATCTTCCCGGCATGCCCTCGCTGCTGTTTCCTCCGGTCGACGGGCCCGAGTTCAAGGAGGCGATGGAGCGCAACCAGGCCATCGCCGCCCAGACCGGCTATACCGTCGACGCCGCCCTGGAACCGATCGAGGCCGTGGCCAGGCTCCGCGATCGTGAGACCTCCCGGCGCTGGCGGGCTCACTACGACCTCGTCCGGGGCCGGCTGCTCGCGATGAAGGTCCGCTGCGACGAGTACAACTACGCATGCGCCCAGATGAAGCGCGAGCCGAAAACCTTTAGCAAACCCGAGGCCAACGCGTGGCGACTCGTTCCCGACCGCGAGATTCGCTACAACGCCAAGGCCGCCGCCGCCGCCGAGGAGGCGGGCAAACTGCTCCAGAAAGTGATCGACGAACACCCGGGAACCCCCTGGGCCCTGCTCGCCCAGCGCGAGCTTCGAGACCCCCTGGGGTTCCAGTGGGTCGAGACCCGAGTCCAGCCGATCGTCCGAAACGCCGACTCCGCCGGGGACGCCTCCCGCGCCAAGGCCCAGCGTGATCAGCCCAAGCCGGTCGACCCGCCCAAGTTGTGACGCGCGTCGAGCCCCGGGACCGCCAGCCGGAAGCGGGGTCGATCCGTTTACCAAGTCGGGTCGGGTCGGTGGGGATTTCGCCCTGTTTCACAAACCGATCACCCCGATCTGGCGACCGGAAGTGGGGGCTTGCCCCGCCCGCCACGGTTTCGGTTAGAATGGTCGGACGCCCGGATCGTCGGCGACGTCACAGTCACGCGACACCGTTCGGTGCCATTCACTCATTGATTGCGTTTTCTTTTACGTTTAGGGCGGAGTCTCGGACCTGATCCACTCCGCTCCGCGCGAACCGGGCCGAACCGGTCTCGTCGGGCGTCTCGCCACTGATCGCCAGACCCCTTGGTGTCGAGGACGATCTCATGGAACTTCATCCCGCCGCCCCCGCGATCACGGACGAATCCAACGTCACCGACGAGGGATACGCGCCGCTCCACGACGCGCCTCCCCGCTCCACCGTCACGGAATCGGCGCCGCCTCCGACGTCGTCCTCCGCTTCCGCGGCCGCGCCCACCCGCCCCAGGGAACCCGCCCCGCCCAAGGCGGTGAACCTGAAACGGAAGAAGCGGCCCAGGGCCAAGGCGGCGCACCTGATCCCGGCCTGGGCCGTCTCGCTGGCCGTGCACGTGATGGTCCTGGGAAGCCTCGCGGCGTTCACGCTCAGCACCACGCCTCGAAAGATCATCGCCAATATCAATTCGGCGCTCGTTGATTCAAATGGGTCGAAGGAGGAGTTGCCGATCTACGCCGACCCCTCCCTCGCGGGCCGAAGCCAGGAGGCCGTGGGCGTCGAGCAGGCGCCGCAAGGCGGAGGAGGCGGGGCGTCGGGGGGATCGCTCGGCGGGATTGGAACGGGCCCCCCCTCCGCCACGCCGGTGGTCAGCGGAGTCGGCGACGGGGTCAGCGAGGAGTCGAGCCTCCCAGGCATCCGAATCGCGGCCAACGTCTCGGGCCTCTCGCTGATGCCCTCGCGAGCCAACCTCGACCTCAGCGGCGGCGGGGGCGTTTTTGGCGAGGTGACCTACGAGGCCAAGGGAACCGAAGAGGCCCTCGACCAGATCGCCAGGGAGATCCTCCGGCACCTGACCCGGCACAAGCTCACCGTCGTCTGGATCTTCGACGAGTCGGGCAGCATGAAGGACGACCAGCGGACCATCCGCGCCAAGTTCGACCGGGTCGCCTCCGAACTGAAGCTGAACCTCAGCGATAACAAGAAGGCCGCCGGAGCGCTCAGCCACGCGATCGTCGGGTTCGGCGAGGGACTGCACCTCATGCTCGAGAAGCCGACGCTCGACGTCGACCAGATCGGCGCGGCGATCGAAAAGCTCAAAGTGGACGAGACCGGGACCGAGAACACGATGTCCGCGCTGGCCATGGTCGCCAACAAGTATGGCGCCCTGGTCCGCAAGGACCGCAAGGTGATGCTCGTGCTGGTGACCGACGAGTCCGGTGACGACGGCGGCTACCTTCAGGAGGCGTACGACGCGGTCGTCGGTCGTGGCATACCGCTCTACGTCATCGGCAGGCAATCCCTCTTCGGATACGACCGGATGCACCTGAGGTACGTCGACCCGGTCACCGGCGACACCTACTGGCCCACCATCCGCCGCGGGCCCGAGACCGCCGACGTCGAACTCCTTCAGTGGGACGGCCTGCACGAACGCCGCGAGGAGCAGCCCTCGGGTTTCGCCCCTTACGAACTGGCGCGACTGGCCAAGGCGTCCGGCGGAATCTACTTCCTCCTGCCCACCGAGGAAGGCCAGCGCGCCCGGCAGCGCGAGAAAGCCTACAGCATCGCCGAATTGAAAGAATATTTGCCCGATTATTCAAGCCGGGCGGCCTACGTGGCCGACCGCGACAAGTCGGTCTTCCGCACCGTCCTTCGCAAGGTCATCGACCGGACCAAGGACTACGCCTACCGGACCCACTTCCCAATCGAGCCCGCGGCGATGATCGAAGCGGCGAACGAAGCGGGCGGGGCCGCCACGCTCCGCCTCAACGACCTGATCGACGTGCAGAGAATTCTCGAGGAGTTGAAGCCCCTGCGCGACCGCGAGCCGCAGAAGCGCTGGCAGGCCCATTTCGACCTGATCCTCGCCCAGATCGTGACCTATCAGATCAAGTCCTACGAATATCGAGCCTGCCTCGCGGAGATGGTCAAGAACCCCCCGCGCCCCACCAAGCCACCGCGCTCTGGCGAGGTCGTCGAATGGCAGCTTGGGCACTCCAGGGACCGCAAGTCGCCGAAGGAACAGACCGAGAAGAAGTACAGGGAGGCCGAGACGCTCCTCCGCGAGGTGATCGCCCGGCATCCCAAGACCCCCTGGGCCGACCTGGCCCAGGACGAGCTGAACCGCGGCTTCGGCGTCAGCCGCGGGGAGTGGCGGCACAACCAGAAATACCAGGAACGGTCCAAGATCGTGCCGAAGTTCTGAACGAGGTCTCCGTGGAGCCGGGTTCCGACCGGCTCGGCTCGACGGAGGATCCTCGCGGAGTTCGGCCGCTCAGGCGCCTCCGGGCGGCGTGATCAGGGGCAGGTCCGTCGGGTCGTCCACACGGATCGACTCGACGGACACCCGCGGTCGTTCCAGCGGCTCGCCGTCGAACGTGACGTCCGTCCGGAACGGAAGGCTCAGCCCGTCGACTTCGCGGAAGTCGGCGTACGTTTTGACCAGCGCCCCGAGAACGCCACCGCTCCGCCCTCGATAGGACGCGCGGCTCACGCGACCGGTCTCCTGGTCGAGAGTCAGGATCGTCGTCGCGCCCTTGACGAAGATGGCGACGTCATGCGATCTGGCGTCATCGCCGTCGTTTTCGCGTCCCCCTTCCAGGGCGGCCGCCACGGCCTTTCCCTCGGACCAGGCCCTCAACAGCGCCAGAGGGTGCCGGTAATACTCCCGGAGCATGGCGTCGCGGACCGAGGCGTCGACGGCGGGGCCTGGCTCGCTCGCGGGAAGGTGGCCCGACGCGGGGAGGAGCAGCCAGCCCCAGCGACTCGTCCCGTAATCGTCCTCGGTCCGATAGGTTTCGGGAAAGGCCAGGACCGTCGTCCTGGCGTACTCCACGTCCTTGTCGTCGACCCGATAGGTCAGCTTCGATCGGGTCGTCACGCGCGAGAGCCTGGCCAGCCTGTCCGCGCCCCCCACGGCGGCGACCGCCCTGTCGAGCAGTCGCGCGGCCTCCCTGGACGAGTCGGGGGTCACCTCGGGAGGGGCGTCCGGGACGTCGAGGAACCGAGCGGGGTTCGCCCTGAACGTGTTCCGGCAGGCGTCGGATGCGAACGCGTAGATGCGTCCCTCGTGGACGAGAAAGCGATCCGCGTGCCCCCCTCCGGAGAGCGGTCCCATTCTCATGCAGGCACCGTCGAACGCGACCGAGTAACGCCCTGGCGCCGCCGAGAACGCCGCTCGGTTCGCCTCGTTGGCGAACCGGTAACGGAACCTGCCGTGGTCGAGGGTGATGGTCTCGGAGCCTTCGACCTCCCTCCCGGCCACCAGTTCGACCGGGTCCAATCCCTTGATCGCGGTGACGACGTCGGCCGAGGCCGTCCCCCGGGAACCGAACGCCGCGATGACCAGGACCCACGCCCAGCGCCGACCTTGACGATTCATGACTGGCGAAACTCCCTTGTTCGTAGTCGATCGATCCCCAGGGCTGGGCCACTCTCAGGTCCCGAGAGACCGCTCCAGCGAGGCGAGCACCTCGGCCACGGTCTCGAACCCGGCCAGGGTCGGGCGCTGGCGCTCGTCCTTCAGCCAGGCCGCCACCTTCTTCTCGGCCGAGATGACCGTCGAATGGTTCCGTCCTCCGAAGAACCGGCCGATCTCGCTGTAGGCCGCCCCGGTGTGTTTG
>JBFWRA010000527.1:0-4478 GCA_050249155.1 Isosphaeraceae bacterium
CGTACCAGTCGAGCGTGTCGCACACTCGAACCTCGGGGTCGGGGTGCATCGAGACGCCGATGGTCAGGACGTTCAGCGCGACACCGGCTCGCGCGATCAGTCGGTTTTCACTCCTCATCAGCCGACGTTTCAGGGCACCCACCGGAGCCGTCAGCCGGCTGAGCTTGACCAGAACCGACAACGGAAGGCGGGTCGAAACGGCCCGATGCGCGTTCATGATCCGTTCGACTCTTGGTTTCTCTTTCGGATAGACCCAGACCACGATCCGGCCCCCCGGCTTGAGTAGCCTCGCCAGGGCCAGAAACGCGGCGCGTGGGTCGGGAGTGTGATCCAGGACGCCCAGCGAGTAAATATGATCAAATCGCTCCTCCTGAAACGGCGGTCGCAGAAGATCGCCACGCGTGAGAGCGACGTTGGACAGACCCTCGGTCAACTCTCGGGCGGCCCGGACGGCCTCGCTAAGGTCCAGCCCGACCAGAAGCGCCGGGCTTCCCTCGGCGGCGACCCTGAGGTAGCGGCCCATGCCGCAGCCGCCGTCGAGGACCGTCTTGCCGGCGAGGTCGGTCGGCGCGAGCCCCGTCCGGTTGCGGAAGGTCACCCGATCCTCCTCGGGCCTCACAATCCGGAACCGGTTCCATTGCAGGGAATAGGTGGAGATCGTTCGCGATTGGTCGGCTGGGGTCTTGTCGAGCATCAGCGTGGTCGCCCCAGTTTCTCCCATTGATCCTCGGCGGCGCTCCTTCTGAGGTAGACCGGCTCAACGAACCAGAGATCCTCCCGACGGCCGGAAGCCCAGACCTCGACCGCCAATTCGGCCAGACGTCGGGAATCAGGGGCGTGGGCCCCGGGATCGTCCAGGAGCGTCGCGTGGTTGGGGATCGAGGCCTGGCCGCGATTTGTCGCCGCGCCTGGGCCGAGGACCAGAGACCCCTCCCGAAGCTCGGCCGACCACCTTGTCAGCGGAACGACCCGGGTGGGTTCGGACCGAACCAGGGCGGCGCCGACCTCCGGCCGGGTGAAGTCGGCCGCGTAAAGGTCTCCGCGTTGCGCGTCCGCGATGACGGAGACCCGAAGCACGTCGTCGGGCGCGTTCCTGGCGATCAGTTCGAGACTATCCAGACCAGCCAGTCCCTTTCCCAGGGCGAAGGCGAGCGTCTTGACGGCCATCACCCCGACCCGAAGACCGGTATACGAGCCAGGACCGAGGCCCACGACGAAACCGTCCAGATCCGCGACAGCCATTCCGATGGAAGCCAGAAGCTCGCGAACGCTGGGGAGGAGGGTCCGGCCATGCCTGGCGTCGGAGCCGGGGGGGACGTCGTGGGTGAAGATCCCTCGCGGAGTCGCCAGGGCGATCGCGGCCCGAGGGGTCGAGGTATCCAGCGCCAGTAGATTCAAGCCCATGGCTCTTCCCGTTCCGACTCGATCGTCCAACCTGGCGAAGATCTTAGCAAAACGGGAATGGCGTTCCCACGAGCGCTCTCGGGTCATCTATAATGGGGGGATGGCCACGGCGATTTGATCCGCGAGAATGCCGCGGCGTGGGCTCCGGCTAAGCGTCCTGGTGCCGGGACGCGTCGACAACGGCTTGCGACCCCTTTTTCTGGGAGGGGTGGTTGGCGTTGACCTTGACCCCCGGATCACTCGGGTCTTATTTTAGAGAGATTGCAAACAACGCAGGCGCGGTGGACGGCCGAGCTCGCTGGCTCTTATGGATTTGAGCGAGGCGTCGTCTCCAGACCCCTGCCCGGCCGGAGGTTTCCCAGGTGCGCCGCGCACTGATCAGCGATATTCACGGTAACCTTGAGGCGCTCGAGGTCGTCCTGGAAGACATCGAGGCCCAGGGTATCACCGAGGTCTTCTGCCTGGGCGACATCATCGGTTATGGCCCCAACCCTCGCGAGTGCATCGATCGGGTCATGGAGCGTTGCTCGGTCACCTTGCTAGGCAACCATGACCAGGGAGCGATGTACGATCCCGACGGGTTCAACGTCGGCGCCGAGCGCGCGATCTTCTGGACTCGCGAGCAACTGGAGAGCTCCTCCGACCGCGAAGGCAACGAACGGCGCTGGGGATTCCTCGGCGAGCTACCCCGATCGCACCGGCGAGGCCCGTTCCTGTTCGTTCACGGGTCGCCCCGCAATCCTTTGAGTGAATATATCTTTCCTGAAGACATTTACAACCATCGAAAGATGGAGCGGCTGTTTCAACTGGTCGACCGCTACTGTTTCCAGGGGCACACGCACGTGCCCGGCGTCTTCACGGAGGGGTTTCAGTTTTACGCCCCCGAGGAGATCGACTACGAATACACGCTCGGCGAGGGCAAGCTGATGATCAACGTCGGCTCGGTGGGTCAGCCGCGAGACGGCGACAACCGGGCGTGTTACGTGATCCTCGAGGATGGGCTGCCCCCGAACGCCGACGGAGAAGAGGTCGCCGAGGCCGACGCCCGGCCCACCGGGCCGGTCAAGATCACGTACCGCCGGCTTGGATACGACTTTGAGTCCACCATCCAGAAGATCTACGCGGTCCCCGAGCTGGAACCTTTCCTCGGCGACCGGCTTCGCCAAGGACGTTGACGCGACGATCCTTGGACGGGAATCGGCGGGCCGGCCCTCACCCTCCCGTCGCGACACGTCGATCTCCGTCGAATTCCCTGGTCGGTCGCGCGGTGGGGAAGCCTGGAGAGCGTGACGTGAAGTCCAGGCCGAGAGACCCGTCGGGCGGGACCGATCGAACCTCGCCTGAAAGACCAACCGAGTGAGAGACCGGGTGTCTCACCCTTTCATCCTTCCCGAATCATCCGCGGCGGTGGGTCCCCCGAGGGTTCTCCCAAGCCGACGACCCAAGGTCTTGCCCCGATGAGTAACGAGCGACGGGTTGTAGTGTTCATGCTCGCCACGTTCACCTCGATCATGGCGATCAACTTCGCGATGGAGAAGGCGGGGCTGCTTCCTCCTCCGCCTCCTCCCAAACCCCGCGTGGAGGTCGCGAAAGTCGAACCCGCGGTGAAGCCCGCCGCGAGCGAACCCGCCAAACCCGAGGCCTCCGCGAAGCCTTCGGACGAGTCGGCCAGGGCCGAAACCCCGACGCCGACCGACGGCGTCAAGGCCGCGATCCCCCTGGCGAAGCCTTCCGAGTTGGTCCTCGGATCGACCAAGGCGGCCGACGGATACTTGCTGGAAGTCCAGCTCGACCAGCGCGGGGCGGGGGTCGTCTCGGTCTCCTCCGCGGTTTATCACGCGGAATACGACGGGAGCAAGCCTTCCAAGGCTCCTCTGGACATCCTCCAACGCGACAACCTCGCGCCACTCTCCCTCTCGATGGCGCTAAGTCGACCGTCGGTGCCGAGCGCCTCGGAATCGGAGCGGGATGAGCGGGACGCCGAGGCCCCACCCACGGCGGGTGCCGAGATCCCCCTCGACTCGGTCGTCTGGGAAGTCGTCCGCGACGAGCGAGGCCGAGCCGTTCGTCCCACCGAGAAGGGCCAGGAAGCGATTCTCCGAGCGACGGTCGACGAGCTTGGCCTGACCGTGACGAAGACCTACCGCTTGAACAAGGGTGCGGAAGCCTTCGACGTCGTCCTCACGTTTGATAGCCCCGCGAAGTCGGGCACCGTCTCCTATCGGTTGCTCGGTCCACATGGCATCCCGATCGAAGGAGAGTGGTACACCGGCACGTTCCGTGACGTCGTCTTTGGGCAGGTGGACGGAAACGCCACCAGGCTGGCGACCCTCTCCGCCTATGACGTCGCCAAGAAAAAAGGGGACCCCGAGCGCTTCGCCGAACTGCCTTTGAAGTTCGCGGGTGTCGAGAACCAGTACTTCACGTCGATCCTGCTTCCCTGGCCCCCACCTTCGAGCGACGAGAAACGCTGGGACAGCGAGGCCAGGACGGTTCTGATCCACGAGCACCCGACCGACAAGCAAAAGTCCGACGTCGGCGTGGAAGTATGGTCCCGCCCCTTGAATTTCGGGCCGAACGTGCCGATCACGCACACCTACAAGGTTTACGCCGGTGCCAAGACGGCCGAGTCATTGGCCCCCTACGGCGCGGAGGACCTGGCGAGCTACCGCAAGAGCTGGGCGATTCCGTTCGCCACCTTCTTCGCCAAGACGATCATCACGCCCCTGCTGGGAATGACCTACGGCCTGACGAAGTGGGTTTCCGGACTCTTCGGCGGGACCAAGGGCAACTACGGCATCGCGATCATGCTCCTGACGGCCATCGTCCGGTTGGGCATGTTTCCGCTCAGCCGCAAGCAGGCGATCTCCGCCAAGAAGATGCAGGACCTTCAGCCTTACATGAAGGAGGTTCAGGAGAAATACAAGGACGACAAGGAAGCGCAGACCCGCGAAACCTTCGCGCTTTACCGCAAGCATGGGGTGAACCCCGTCGGCGGCTGCCTTCCCGCCCTGATCCAGCTGCCGATCTTCGTCGGCCTCTGGCAAGCCCTGAACAACAGCGTGGGCTTGCGG
>JBFWRA010000528.1:0-4476 GCA_050249155.1 Isosphaeraceae bacterium
ACGGGCCCGATGGTATTCCAACGTCTTTTCGGCTGCCACGAGTTCCTTCTGACCCTCCGTGATGGCCGCATCCTCGCTGGAGACCCCGGCCGTGGCGACAGCGAGGGCTTCGGTTGCCTTGTCGGATTCTTCGCGGCTGACGACGTTTTGATTGAGCAGCCTTTGCGTCCGGTCATTTGTTTTCTCGGCCTGCGAATAAACCGCGACGGCTCGGGCTTTGTCGGTCTTTAACCGTTCAATCGCCGCCGTCGCCGCATCCAGATTGGCCTGAGCAATCGCGACCTGCTGCTGAAGTTCTTCGTCATCAAGTCGAACAAGCAAGTCTCCCGTTTTGACTCGGTCTCCCTGATCGGAAACGACCTTTTCGATTCGACCGGAGATCTTTGGGCTGATCGTCACCGCGACGCGAGCTTCGAGCGTGCCCGTGCCCATGACTTCGGCGACAATGGGACCGCGCTCGGTCAGATTCGATTCAACCGTCACCGGAGCGAACTTGACCCAATAGACAACGCCCGTAATCACCGCCACCAAGACGGCGATTCGCCCAATACGCCACGCCCAACGTTTCAGCGTATCCCGAAATGAATTCATCGCACCATTTTCACTGCGCTAGGAGTGGGTTCACGGCAATAAGATGGTCAGCAACAAAGGCGAATCCTCCATCGCCTTCACGGCATGGTGGCCCGCTCCCCATTTCTTGGTCCCAAACAACAAAACGCCACGCATATATAGTCAGAAGTTTTGGAAAAACCTCGAAGCCTGGCCAGTGGCTGATCCGCATCCACAGGTCACCCAATCCGCGCAACCCCCGGATTTCGTGCGTGGCGTCATCTCCGCTGGATTTCGTGCGTGGCGTCATCCCCGCGCCCTCAAGATCGATCATCGGGAAGCGATTCCCAGCCCGTTCCTTATTCCCTCCGTCCCTTTTTTCAGTCCACGCCTTGAACCGTCGCCACTCCCCCGTCGAACCGTAATTTCAGCGGGCTTCGGGTGAAGGGATCCTCGGGGACCGCGCCCAGGTAGGCGGGGATCAGGTCGTCCACGTGGGGGGGGATGGGGGCCTCGGGGTGCTCCCTCGCGTAGGCCCGCAGGGCCAGGGTCAGGGCGAGCCCTCGAATGCGCGCCTGGCACCGTCGGTCGGCCAACTCGGCCGCGGTTTCGGAGGGCCCCCTCAACTTTTGGAGCGTTCCAGGTCGGGCCAGCAGGACCAGCCGCATTCTCAGGTCGGATTGGAGATGGCTGACCTGTCGGTCGCGGTCGATCACCCTGGCGATGGGTTCCCTGGCGTGTTCGATCTCCTCGACGGCCCTGGCGAGCCGTTGGGCGTCGTCGGCCTCGAGTTTCTCGGTCAGCCCGCCCAAAACATTCAGGGCGAGTGACTCGATCGCGATTCCGGTCAACCGGTCGATCAGGAGGCCGCCGCGTCCCGCGGCGGAGCCCAGCCGAAGAAGGTCCAGGCCCGCCCTCGCCGCGCCGGAGGGGTCTCCCGAACGATCGGCCAGGGTGGCCTCGGCCTGAAGCAGCCGGGCCACCCGCCTGAGCATGCCGGGGTTCTCGAAGTAGGTGGGAGAGAGTGAAACGCCTGGCTCCAACGGCACGGCGGTCGCTCGACCCAGCCCGAGCCTGGCACGCTCCAGCGCTTCGGGATAAGCCCCGACCCAGTCCCGGATCTCGTCGTCGGTCGCCCGGTCGAAGTCCCCCTCGGCCGGTGGCGTCTCCACGATCATCCGGCCGGCGGCGATCAGGTCGTCGTATCCGTTGCGCACCGGGAGCGGGTCGAGTTGAAACCTCGGAGGCCTCGACGACCATGCCACGAGTCCCGCGAGCGCGGAGACCCCACCGGCCGCGACCCCGAACGCCCAGCGCCTGTGTCCCTGGAACCTCCCGACGATCGCCATCCTTCCCCCTCCTCTCACCGCACCGTCCGACCATGATACCCCAGTCGACGACGTGGATCGTTCTTGAAAATCGCGAAACCCTTGACGGGCGGACCCCGTCGACACTATATTCGGCCAGGCGGATTTAATGGTCGAGGGCGGAGGGTGACGATGGCGGTCGCGAAGTCCGACGTTTTGGGGGAGGCGGTGGGAACGCTTCGGGCGCTGGCCGACCCGGTTCGGTTGCGGCTGCTGAGCTTGCTCGAAGGCTCGGTGGAGGTTTGCGTCTGCCACCTCCACGAGGCGCTCGGACTGCCCCAGCCGACGGTCTCGCGGCATCTCGCCTACCTTCGGCGTGAGAAGTTGGTGGCGGCCCGGAAGCAGGGGCTCTGGGTGTACTACCGGCTCGCCAGGCCCGCGACGTCGTTTCACGGGGCCTTGCTCGCCACCGCGGCGCTCGCCGCTCCCGGCCTCTTCGCCGAGGATCGACGTCGGCTCGAACGCGCCTTGAGTTGTTGCGAACCGGAACCACGGACTAGATCTTTTCAACCGGATACAGGCATCTCTCGATCCGAGAGGAAGGTGACGACGATGGAAATCATCGATCTGAAGAGTCTGGTGAGTCGGCGTTACGGCGAGGTCGCCGAGGGAACGGCGACCTGCGGTTCGCTCTGTGGATGCGTTGACAACGCCGACGGCCTGGCCAGGGCGTTCGGCTACACCGACGAGGAACTGGCCTCTCTTCCGGAGGGTGCGAACCTGGGGTTGTCCTGTGGCAACCCGCAGGCGCTCGCCGCGTTGGCGGAGGGGGAGGTCGTGGTGGACCTCGGTAGTGGCGCGGGGTTCGACGCGCTGCTGGCGGCCCGTCGGGTCGGGCCCAAAGGTCGGGTGATCGGCGTCGACATGACCGACGCGATGCTGGAAAAGGCCAGGGCCAACGCCGAGGCGCTGGGGGTCTCGGGGTTCGTTACGTTCCTCAAGGGAGAGATCGAGGCGCTGCCGCTGGAGAACGACTCGGTGGACGTCGTTCTGAGCAACTGCGTGCTGAATCTCGTGCCGGACAAGGATCAGGCGTTCCGCGAGGTCGTTCGGGTCTTGAAGCCAGGCGGCAGGCTGTCGGTGTCCGACATGGCCTGGAGCGTCGAGCCGGAGCCCGCCACGCGGCGCGACCTGGAACTGATCGTCGGCTGCATCGGCGGGGCCCTGGTGCTGGACGACTACGTCGCCCGTCTCGAACGCGCCGGTTTCCGGGAGGTCAAGGTCGATCGCCATCCCGACGCCGCCCGCGCGATGATCGAGGCGTCCGGCACCGCGCCTCCGCCGGGCGTCGAGCATCTGTTGAGCGTCAATATCACCGCGATCAAATAATGAGAGATTGATGAAAATGAAGAGATTTCCCTTGTTCGTCATCCTCCTGGCCGCGCCGACCGGCGCGGCGGATCACGTCGGCCCGGACACGACGACGAAACAGGACGTTGGGCCGTTCGTTCGGGCTCTTTGGCTCTGGCAGAGGCATGGGTTGGTCGACCCGCTGGACGACGCCGCGTTGAAAGGCGCTTTGTTCAAAGCGCTGGGCAAGGACGGTTCCCTCAACTTCTTGGAGGCGAAAGGGCTGATGGACCCGAGTACGTTCGCCAGGCTCGCCGGTTCGGACGGGACCCTGGACGCCGTCGAGATTCGCGAGCGGGTCGAGGCCGACGTCCCCGCCACTCGCGGCACGCTACGGCCGGATTTGAGGGAGCACCTTGACGGTCTGAGCACGGGTCTGGATCTGATCTCCGACCGCCACCGCGACGCCGCCAGGGCGCTGGGGGACTGGATCGCCGGGAACCACCGGGCGGGGCGGCCGACCCGGGTCGTCACGGTCTGCACGGGGAACACCCGGCGGAGCGTCCTCTCGGCGATGATGGGGAACGCCGCGGCGGACTATCACGGGCTCCCCGAAGTCCGATTCCACAGTGGCGGGACCGACCCCGACGCCGTCAACCCGCGGACGGTCGCCGCGCTTCGGGCGATCGGTTTCCAGGTCGAGCCGACTGGCCGCGAGGCCGCGAGGAGCCTGCCGGACGTTCCCAACCCGATCCACCGGATTTCCTGGGGGACCTCCGGGGACGAATCGTGGGCGCTGGAGTTCTCGAAGCGGTACACCGACCCGGCGAACCCACAAGCGGACTTCGCCGCGTTGATGGTCTGCGGCGAGACGGACGAGGCCTGCCCGGTCGTGAAGGGAGCCTCGACCCGCGTCTCAATGCCGTTTCTGGACCCGAAGGTTTTCGACGGCGGCGCATATGAGTCGGCCAAGTACGCCGAGCGTCGGGACGATATCGGCCGGGTGCTGCTCTCCGCCTTGCTTCACGCCCGACGGACGCTCGACGGCGTCTCGACACGTTGATCGTTGGCTCAGGTCGAGCCGTCTCCCAGGAGCTCGGTGACTCCCAGGCGGAATCCTGGGATCACCGAGCCGCCGTCGAGGGTGGCTCCCAAGGGGAGGATCGTCACTTCGGTCGGGCTGGCGTAGACGTTCACCTTGGCGACGGCCGCGTCGGGGTAGAGCACCCAGACGGCCCGGACCCCCGCCCGGAAGTAATCCTCGATCTTC
>JBFWRA010000529.1:0-4454 GCA_050249155.1 Isosphaeraceae bacterium
CCGGTCAGCCGCGTGAGCAGTTGAGTGGAATGGAACCGGCGGCCGTGGCGGTGGACGTGGGTGCGGAGCCATTCCCGCAGGCCGTCGAACCGACCCGACGAGAACGCGCCGGAGAGATCGCCGAGATCGTCCCAGGCCTGGTGGAAGAGTTGCGCGGCGAAGACGTTGCCGAGGGTGTACGTGGGAAAATACCCGACGAGCCCCGCGCTCCAGTGGACGTCTTGAAGGCAGCCTTCGCCGTCGTGGGCCGGCGAAACGCCCAGGTGGCTCGCGTAGGCGTCGTTCCAGGCACCTGGAAGGTCACTCACGGCGAGGTCGCCGGCGAGGAGCGCCCGTTCCAGTTCGAACCGAACCAGGACGTGGAGGTTATAGGTCACCTCGTCGGCCTGGACGCGAATCAGCGACGGTTTGACCTCGTTGATCGCGAAGTGGAATTGCTCAACGGTCACGTCGCGGAGGGCGTCGCGGAAGATCTGTCGAGCCAGCGGGAACCAGTACGTCCAGAACGACCTCGACCGCCCGACGATGTTCTCCCACATCCGCGACTGGCTCTCGTGGACGCCCAGCGAGATCGCCTCCCCCATCGGCGTGCCGTGGTGCTCTGGGTCCAGGCCCTGGTCATAAAGGCCGTGACCAACCTCGTGGAGGACTCCGAAGAAGGCGTCGGAGAAGTTCCTGACGTCGTAGCGCGTGGTGATTCGGGTATCGCCCGGCCCGATCCCCGTGCAGAACGGGTGTTCGGTGGTGTCGAGCCGGCCCCGATGGAAGTCGAACCCGATCGCGGACGCCGCGGCCTCCGCGAAGACGCGCTGACGATCGACCGGGTAATCGCGGTGCAGGATCTCGGTCTGAGGACGTCGCCCGGCCTCGGTGATGGAGACGACCAGCGGGACCAGTTCCTCGCGGAGCGCGGAGAAGACCGCGGCGAGGTCCTGGCTTTTGGCCCCTGGCTCGTACTCGTCGAGCAGCGCGTCGTAGGGTTCGTCTCCACCGCCGAGGCACGCGGCCTCGTCGCGTTTGAGCTGAAAGATCGTCTCAAGGGAGGGGCGGAGCGTGTTGAAATCGCGATCGCGCTTCGCGGCCACCCATTCCAGGTGGGCCTTCGAGGTCACTCGCGCGAGTTCCTCGACGAGCGAGCGAGGCAGCCTGGTCAGGCGGTCGAACGTCCTCCGCAGCTCGCGGACGTTGACGGCTTCGGGAGACTCGGGATCGCCGACCAGCGCCGAGGTTTCGACGGTCGCGAGCAATTCGCCGATCCTGGGGTCGGTGGCTCGATCGTGATGCAGCCCCGCGAGCATCGCGAGCTGTTCGCCACGGTACGACGCGCCTCCCGGCGGCATGTACGTTTGCTCGTCCCAGCCCAGAATCGAAGAGCACGACGCGATGAGCGATTGCTCGCGCGATCGTCCGATCAACTCCTCATAGGCCGCCCGCTCGCGAGTGACCCTGGTAGTTCGCCCGGGTCCACTGGGGTTCATTCGACGCTCCTGAAAACCGAGCCGGGCCGTCCCCTCGCCGGAACTGGCGTCGCACCCTGAAATTAGACGCCTGGGGGGATTCAGGAAAAACGATTTTGTAGCAAACCGAGTGGTCGTCGCGAAAGAGTGGGCCGACGTCCGGAGCGTCTTTCCTAAGGCGCGGACCCTGGGGCGAACCCCGACGCTTCGGAACGGGTCCGCGGAGTGCGGGGCACGCTTGGAAACGTCGTGAAAACCGTTCGGTGCGAACTTCCGCCCCGCCCCGGTTATGATGGTGTGAACGGGATCGGCCGAGTCGACCGAATGAGTGCCGCGAGGGGAGTTCTCTCATGACGATCGTTCAACGAATGCGCGAGCAGCTCAAGGGGGCCATGAAGGCCCGCGACACCTTGCGGTTGAACGTCCTGCGCTACTGGATCGCCCAGTTGACCACGGGGACCGGCGAGGAAGTCTCTGACGCCGAGGCCGTGAAGAAGATGCGGAGCGTGCTGAAGGAGGCCAGATCGGGACAGACCACGTTCTCGCCCGAGGAGGTCGCGCTGATCCAGGAATGGGTGCCCCCGTCGATGACTCCGGATCAAATCGCCGAGCGACTCGCGCCCGTTCAGGACGCGATCAAGGCCGCGGGCAAGGAAGGACAGGCGATGGGCGTCGCGATGAAAGCGCTCGCCGGAGAAGCGGTGGAAGCGGACGAAGTGAAGGCCGTCGTGGCCATGATTCGTTCCGCGAGTTGACGCCGGCTCCTGAGACCCTGGAGGACACCCCCGTGCGACTTTTTCCAACGATTCGTCTCGGACTGACCTTCGTCCTGGTCGTGGGGGCGGCCCGGGCCGAGCCGCCCCTGTCGAAGTCACTTCGAGTCGCCTCGGTCCAGTTTCGGTCGGGGCGCGACCTGGACGCCAACGCTCGGGGGATCGCGCGACGCATCCATGAGGCGGCCGGTCGAGGGGCCAGGGTGGTCGCCTTCCCCGAATGCGCCCTGACCGGGTATTTCGAGGACGCCGTGAAGGCGGCGACCGCGGAGGACCTCGCCAGGGCCGAAAGCGTCGTGGCCGACGCCTGTCACGAGGCGGGAGCGTACGCCATCGTCGGAACGCCGTTTCGCCAGGGAGACGCTCTTTACAACTCGGCCGTCGTGTTCGATCCCGGCGGTCGAGTCGTGGAGCGCTACCACAAGGTTCAACTCGCCGAGAACTGGCCGACCCCTGGGGATCACCTCTCGATATTCCCGATCGACGGAGTGCCCTGCTCGATCCTGATCTGCCACGATGAGCGGTACCCGGAGTTGGTCCGGCTGCCGGTGCTGGCCGGGGCCAGGGTCGTCTTTTATCTCTCGCACGAGTCGGGAGTACGGCAGGAGTCGAAGATTGGACCCTACCGGGCGCAGATCCAGGCCAGGGCCGTGGAAAATCAGGTCTGGATCGTCCACGCCAACGCACCGGCCAATCTCGACACGACTGGGTCGCACGGGCAGAGCAGGATCATCGCCCCCGATGGAAACCTGGTCCACGAAGCGGGCGTTTTCACCGAGGAAACCCTGGTGGCGGACCTCGACCTCGCTCGGGCGACCGCGGCCAACGCGCGAAACAGCGTGGCACGCGGGCCATTGGGCGACTGGTGGCGCGAAGGGATCAAACGCGTGAGGATCGTCGAGGCGCCGACCCCCGCGCCTCACCAGACCCCTGGGCACAGCCGGTAGCGGACGCGATCCGCGTACGAGTCGTAACCATCCAGTTTCTCTCGGAGAAAGCGTTCCTCCATTCTGATTCGCCAGATCAGGATCCATAGAATCGGAAGCAAGGGTGCCAGCGACCACCATGATCCCATCGCCACGCCGCCAGAGAACGCCGAGAGGATTAGCCCGGCGTAACCCGGGTGTCTGACGAGCCGATACGGCCCACTCGACACGACGTGATGCCCCCGCTCCGTCTGGTGGCGAACCACCGGTGAGAAGAACCTGTTGGTCGCCATCGCCCAGACGCTCAGGCCCAACCCCAGCGCGTAAAACCCCAGACCCGCCGCATGACTGGGCCAGGACGTCGAGCCCGACCAACCGAAGCGACCCACGTCGAGCCCCGCCACGATCACGTGCGCGAACAGGAACGGCAGCAACAACTTGCGAATAAACGCGTCCTTCGCGCCCGGCCCCGGCTTGAGACGCTCCCGACGAAGCTCGGGATCGATCACCAGCCCCATCAGGAACAGCCCTGTCGCATGCACTCCGACCAGTGCCCAGAACCAGGGTAAATCCCAACGCCCCGCCGAACCAAACAGCAAAGCCACCAGCACACACTCGATTATCAGGAGTCGTGACAAGAACCCCCACATCGCAACCTCCCTCACATGGTACGCGTCCGGCGACCTCTTCCGACGCCACTCTCACCGAAATCTTCTTGAAAGGCAAATCTTTTTTTTGGATAACCAAAATTCAGGGCGCGACGGAGACACCGGCGTCGATGACTTCTCGGAAGAGACGGGGCGACCCGCTTGGGACTTGCCAAGGGCGTTCGCTTCGGGCAGGCTCGGCGAGAACGTTTTTCCGAAATGACGTGGGTCCGGGACGCCGACGATGCCAAGCCGATCTGTCACTTACCTGGTTCTGAGCCTCGCGTTGCCTTACGGTTCGACCCGCGCGGAGGACCCCGCCAGGTTGACGCGAGAGCGGGTCTTTGGACCAGAGGTCAAGACGGGGCCTTACAAGCACCCAGCCTGCCTGGAAGAACTCGATAACGGCGATCTCTACCTGGTTTATTACGGCGGTGAGGGGGAGTACGCCACCGCGACGGCCGTCTTCGGATCGCGGAGAAAGAACGGGGAAACCGACTGGTCGGCCCCGACGCCGATCGCCCGGGACCCGTACCGGTCCGTCGGCAACGGGGTGGTCTGGCAGGCCCCCGACTCACTCCTCTGGCTCTTTTACGTCGTCAGGGACGGAGCGACCTGGTCGACTTCCCGGATTCAGTTGAAGGTCTCCCA
>JBFWRA010000530.1:0-4447 GCA_050249155.1 Isosphaeraceae bacterium
TGGAACCTCGATCGACTCGACAACCAGGTCGAAACCTATCTGCGTGAACGTACCCAGGTGGAGATCAATTTCGAGGTGGACGACGCCCTCGCCAAGCTCGTCAGGCTGGGCCTGGCCCAATCCGACCTCGGCGGCAAGATCCGCGCCCTCCCCATCGCCGAGGCGTTGGCGACCCTCGACCGTCGCTGGGACGACACGTTTCGGTTCGACGGCGCGCTCGAGGATCACTGACATAACGCCTACTCAGAGAATCCTTTGCGCCAAAATCAAACCCGTCCGCGGGTGGAATTTGGAAAAAGGGCGAAGATTCTCGCATTTCGCGAAGGGGGTCCGTCCCTCTTACAATAGAAAGGGACGTTCTTCGACCTTGACCTCGTGTGAGTCCCGATGGCCGATCCACTCAGCGACGCGATGCTCCTGGACCGCTTCGTGTCTGGGCGGGAGGAAACCGCCTTCGCGGAACTCGTCAGGCGCTATCACGTCCGCGTCAGGGCGACCTGCCGCCGGGCGCTGGGTACCGACCAGGACGCCGACGACGTCGCGCAAGCGACGTTCTTGACCCTGGCCACGAAGGCGGGGGAGACCGCCTGGCGCGATTCGGTCGAAGGCTGGCTCCACGTCGTGGCGAAACGCCTGGCCAGGGACGCTCGCCAGTCGGCCACCCGCCGAAAGCGGAGGGAGATCGCCACGAGCGAACTCCCGGAGTCTCCTCAGCCTCGGAGCGACCCCGCCGAGGACGCCGAGCGTCGCGAGCTTCGCCGCATCGTCCAGCAAGAGCTCAAGCGGCTCCCCGAGAAGTATCGAGAGCCGGTCGTCCTCTGCGACCTGGAAGGTCTCAGTCATGCCGAGGCCGCCGATCGTCTCGGGCTGCCCAGCGGCTCCATGTCCAGGCGGCTGGGCAAGGCCCGGTCGATCCTTCGAAGTCGGCTGGCGAGCCGACTCCTGCCGCTGGCGAGCGCCCTGCTCGTCGTCTCGCTCGTCGGTTTCGGGCTGGTCCGACGATTCCAGGAGGGGGACGGCTCGGTCCGAACGTCCTACCGGCTGGCCCTAAGCGACGACGCGGAGATTCGCCGGGCCGCTGCCGTGTTCGAAGGCCACGCCCAGTCCGTGGATCGGCCCTCCCTCGCGTTCTTGAAGGCGCGCCAGGCCCTTCGCCTCGCCACGGTCGACCTCGATCAAGCCTTCCGCGCGGGAGATTTGACGTCCTCGCGGTCCGCGGCCCGCCGCCTCGACGCGACCTGTGTGAGTTGCCACCACCTGGCCTCTCGCCAGTAATCCTTGACCCGATCACGACCCTTGAGACGTCCCGAGTGAACCTTGACCGCTCTCGATTCGTAGTGCGGAAGGCGAGTGGAACCACAAGGTCCGTCCTCGCGACTGGTCCCTCCGTGCCGGTGGGGCTACAATGAACCCAAGTGCGATGCGACGTCAGGTTGGCCGGCGTCCCCGCCCCGCCCCCGGTCCCGCCCCTGACGCCTTCCCACCCGAGCCAGCCAGGTAGGTACGAGACACATGGCAACCGCCAAGAAGAATCCGCGCGTCTCCCCCGCTCCCCCGGATCGAGCCGACGACGGCCCGTCCCCATCCTTGGCCTCGCATCTCCTCAGGCTTCTGGATTCCGTGTATCGGTTCCTCGCCTCGTTGAAGCTGGCGGTCATCAGCCTGGGAACGCTCGCCTTCGTCCTGTCGTACGCCACCTTTTTTGAGAAATGGCACGGCACCGCCGCCGTGCAGGAGTGGATCTATCAGAGCAAGGGGTTCGCGGTCCTGCTGGCGTTCCTCGGGGCCAACATCCTCTGCGCGGCGCTCATCCGCTTCCCCTGGAAGAAGCGGCAGACCGGCTTCGTGGTCACGCACGCCGGGCTGCTGCTGGTGCTGGCGGGTTCCTGGTACGCCCTGATGACCTCCGACGAGGGACAGGTCGCCGCCCTGGAAAACGAGGTCAAGAGCGAGCTGGTTCGCCGCGATTACCCGGTGGTTCGGGTCCGACAGGTCGACCCGCACGATCCGAAGGTGATCGAGCGCGAGTGGGAACTTCCATTCCGCCCCGGCTCGTTCCCCTGGGGTCCTGGACAACCCAGGCCTCGGTCGTTCTTCGCCTCCCTCAACCCCCTGAACTGGTTTCCCGTCGAGAACCGAGACGCGCCGGTCGAGGTGCTGACCAAGGCGGGCGATCCCTTCCGACTGGTCGTGAAGTCGCACATCCCCGCGTCGATCCCCTCGATCAAGCACGTCGCCGACCCGTCGGGCTCCCCGATGGTGAAGCTTCGGCCGGTGTTCAAGGCCCCGGGCATGCCCGAGGCGCGCGACCTCTTCACGTCCGAGGAAGAGCGCTGGTTCGCCTCCGACCAGCGGATCCACAAGGTCGTCCGAGAGGTGAACCCCGCGCAGTTCGTCTTCTACTACGTCGATCGACCCGAGTTGGTGGAGGACTTTCTCAACCCCCCCGCCCCGTCGGGAAAGAGCGGCACCGCGCGGTTTCGTTACACCGACAAGGCGGGTCGAACCCGCTCCCACGACTGGGCCCTGGAAGGCCAGGACGGGAAGACCGTCACGCTCCCGGAGAGCGACCTCTCGGTGAAGTTTCTGGACCTGGTCGCCTTCCCCGCCGCGGAAGCGGGCCTGGGGAACACGCTCGGCGCCAGGACCGTGCCGATCGCCGAGTTCGAGGTGTCGCGGGGTGGGGGCGCTCCGGTCAAGCATTTCGCCCTGGCCGCGCTCCCGATGTTCCCCAACGTGATCCCCAGTCCCCAGGCCAAGCCCGGCGAGCAACCCAGGGCGCTGGTCTCGATCAACTACGACCTGCCCCCCGTCGTCGACCCCCAGGTCAACGGCCTCTTCGGCGTCGTCGAAGTGCTCGGCACGAAGGAGGGCACCCTGTACTCCAGGGTCTGGGGACGTCCGGAGGAGGGGGAGGCGCGCTCGCGACTTCGATCCAAGGGCCCGCTCAAGCTGGGGGAATCCCAGGTCGCCTTCGGCGGTGGCCCCAACATGCCGATGACCCTCTCGTTCTCGGCCGAGGAGTATCTCACCGCCGGGATCGAGAAACAGATTTGCGAGCCGTATCCACTTCCCCCAGGCCAGATGGGCGAGGGGATCGCCGCGAGCCTCGTCGAGATGACCGTCGCCGACGAGGACGGCAAGGAACGTTCCAAGGAATTCTTCATCCGCCGCTCGAACTCGCTGGACCAACTCTGGCAGCCGGTCACCTTCCCTGGCGCGCGTTATGAGATCTCCTATGACGTGGACCGGCGCCCCCTGGGCTTCGAAATCAAGATGGTCGACTTCGACCGCGGCTTCGACCCCGGCACCGAGCAAGCCTCCCGGTTCCAGAGCGACGTCCTTCTGACCGACGCCTCGGCCGGAATCAAGGAAAAGCCGTTCCGAATCGAGATGAACGAACCTCTGACCCATCGCGGCTACACGTTCTACCAGTCGAGCTACATCCGCGAGCAAGACCCCCGCACCGGCCGCGAGACGGGCAGGGTCCAGTCGGTCCTTCAGGTGGGCAAGAACCCGGGTCGGAGCGTGATCTATCTCGGCTGCTTGCTCGTCTGCGTCGGGACTTTCTTGCAGTTCTACATGAGAGCCGGTCTGTTCAGCGACGGCGGCCGTCGCGAGGCCCAACGCGCCGCCGCCAAGGCCGTCAAGGCGGCGACCAGGAAGGGGCTGCCGGTCGACCCGGAACTCCTCGCCGCCGCCAGCGCCCGACCCGCCCCGCGCCAGGACGCCGACGACGAAACGCTCTGACGAACCACCCCACGGCCGCGACCGGGATACGACCCGCGCGTGCCGATCCTCCGAGATTGAGGTTCCGAGGCATGTTGCCAGGGAGTAGACCCATGAATCGAATGCGATGGCTCGCGACGGCCCTGGGGGTGGCCATGATCGCCGCTTCCACCCCGGCCCCCGCGGCGACCGAGTCGGAACCCCGAGCCCTGGGCAAGGGGCCCGCTTACGAGATCCTCGCCAAGCTCGCGGTCCTCCACGAAGGCCGCATCAAGCCGTTGGACACGCTCGCCCGCGAGGAGGTCCGCCAGATCTACGGTCGAGAGACCGTCAAATTGATCGACGCCAACGACGCCAGGGAACCCAACAAGGTCGTCGAGACCTGGACCCCCGTCGCCGCCCTGTTCGACTGGTCGGTTCGACCCGAGTACTGGGACGATCAACCGATCATTCTCGTCGAATATCTCCCCTTGAAACGATTGATCCTGGCCCAGGCGATTCAGGCCCGGTTCGAGGGGACCGCGGCCAAGGAGACCACCTCGGCCGCCGATCGCGACGCGCTGAGGACCCTCGCGGCCGACAAGGAAATCTCCGCGGAAGCCATCAACGAATTCGTCAGTCGGGCGACGTTGCCAGCCGAGGACAAGGCCGCGCTGGTCGCCCTGGCCGCGACGCTCGCCGAATCGCACAAGTGGCTCACTCCTCGTCAACTCGAAGA
>JBFWRA010000531.1:0-4438 GCA_050249155.1 Isosphaeraceae bacterium
CCGATCGTCGCTCGTAATCGACTGGCCTGCGATTGTCGGGATCGACCAGGCTGTACTCCCAGAGTTCCGTTCCCTGGTAGAAGTCGGGAACTCCTGGCGAGGCGATCTTGAGCGCGACCTGGGCCAGGGAGTTGAGCATTCCCGCATACGCGATTCGACGGTGGAACGCCAGGAATCGCGTCAGGAACTCGTGGGCCCTGGGTCCGCCCAGCGCGCGTTCGACGAACCGGGCCACCGCCTTATCGTACTCCTCGTCGGGGGCGATCCAACTGGTGTGGACCTTCGCTTCGCGCGAGGCTTTCCCCATGTAGTCTCGGAGTCGTTCGATCAGGTCCGGAGGCGCGGTCGGCTCGACTCTTCCCGCGGGCCAACTCCCCACGAGGGCCTGATAGAATAAATACTCGTCGTTGCGGTCCGGGGCGGGGACTCCGTCGATGGTGGTACGGCATTCCTCGTTGATCTCCGCCCAGCGACGGACCCGCTTGCCCCATTTCGCGGGCACTTCCGAGAGCGCGTGGATGCGGCATCGCGCGTCCTCGCCGCGCTTGGTGTCATGGGTCGCCGTCGCCAGGAGCCCCCGGGGGGTCTGGGCCAGCCGATTGAGGTTCGCCTGATGGAACTGGGCGACGCCGCATCCGAAGCGTTGCGGGTCGCCTCCCACCTCGTTGAGCGACGAGAGCACGTGATACCGATAAAACCCAGTGTCCTCGATGCCTTTCGCCTGCAACGGGCTGGTGTATTGCTGAAACTTCATGGCGAACGCGAGCCTGGCCGCGTAGACGTCCTCGGCCAGTTTGTCGCGATCGGGGAGGATGGCCTCGCGGACGAAGTCGAAGACCGACGATTCCGTCGCGGGGTTGCGCCGCCTGGCCCTCCGGATGGCCTGGTCGACGGCCTGCCGGTCCGAGTCGCTCGCGCCGTCGGGACCGATGTAGGTCCGGTAGACGGGGAAGCACACCGCGACCTCGCGCAGCGCCTCGCGAAGACTATCCAGGGTGAAGTCCCTGGCTCTGCGATCCCCCTCGGAGAGCCGGTTCAGGGCGTGCGCCAGGACGTTCAACTCGGCGGCCAGCGAGGTCCAGGTGATCAGTTTCTTGCACTCGTGGACCACCGCGGGAAACGGGTCGGTTCGGTCGGTGAACCGCTCGTAGAGTTTTCGAATCGGCGCGGCGTTACGGGGGTTCACAAAGAGTCGACAGACGTCGTTCATGAACTCGTAGCCAGTCGTCCCTTCCGCGGGCCATCTCGGCAACGCCTCGTTCACGGCCAGGATCTTCTCGACGACCACGTAGAGCGGCCGAGCGGCGGCCCCGTCCGGCTTCGCGACACGCTCGGCCTGGACCCAATCACTGAGGGCCTGAGGTAGTTCTCCCAGGTCCTCATCCGAGAGAAACGCGCCCGCGCGCTGTTCCAGGATGGCCGTCTGAAGTCGCTCGAGGTATCCCGCGGGGTCGAAAAGTCCATCGATGTGATCGAGTCTAAGTCCGGTGACCTTGCCTTCGCGGATCAGCCTCAGCGCGAGCCCGTGCATGGCCTTGAACGCCGTGGGCTCCTCGACCCGCAAGCCGGCGAGCTGATTGATGTCAAAGAATCTGCGATAATTGATCTCATGGGAGGCCGTCTTCCAGTAGGCCAGCCGGTAGGATTGAACCTCGAGCAGGTCGTGAAGGTCGTCGAACGTCGCGGGTTGGCCCGGCGTGCCATTCAGCTCCTTGAGGCAATCGTCAACGTATCGACGTATGACGGGCGAGTTCTCGGCCAATCGTGAGAGTCGCTCCTTGGCGAACCGGCTCTCGCGCAAACGCTCTCCGACCCGTTCGGGGTTTCGATCGGTCGGCTTTGGCAGGTGATCGAGGGCGGACAGGATGCTCAGGAATTCCTGAAGGTCGGCGTCGTCCTCGCCGACGTTCGCCCGAAGCGCGTCCAGGTTTCGACGGAGGATCGACGGGTAGCATTTCGGGTCCAGCGGCCGGGTCGTCTCGCCATACTTGACCGCGAGCTCGCTGTTCTCGAACACGAGCACCAGTTCCCCACGATCGAGCACGTGACCATAATGATCGCCCAGGAACGGAAGGAGCACCTTGCCTCGAAGTTCCCGTTTCTCGGGGTTCCAATCGACGTCGAAGAAGGAGGCGAACGGAGACGCTGGCCCGTGTTCCAGCATGTCGCGCCACCAGGGATTGAGCACCGCCTCGACCGCCATGTGGTTTGGGACGAAGTCAACCGTCAGTCCCATCTGGTGGGCGGAGAGTTCCGCGGAGAGTTTCTCAAATTCGGGTTCGTCGCCCAGCTCCGGGTTCAATTTCCCGAAGTCGCAGACGTCATACCCGTGGGTGCTTCCTGGCCTGGCCTTGAAGAATGGCGAGCAGTACGCGTCGGTCACGCCAAGCCTGGAGAGATACTTCACGATTCCTCGGGCGTCGGCGAACGTGAAGGCGGGTTGCAATTGAAGGCGATACGTCGACGTGGGAATGCGACGATGCTTCTGGAGGTATTCGCCGAACGCCGCGGCGTCCCGTTCGAGTCCCGCGCCCGGTTTCGGAGTGGATTCACCGTTCATGCGTGGGTTCCTCGACGAGGTCATTGAGGTGCGTGGCGGAGAATGACGGCCGCCGGGCAGGGAAAGTGGACGACCGTGCCCGCTTCGTCGGTGGTGATGGAAGGACGTCGAGGAAAGTGCGCGTATGATTGATCCTCGGTGGTTAACACGACGGACCAGCCCGGCTCGTTCACGGCGGCGACGACGCCAGGAGACAGAGCGACCAGCACGATCATTCCCTCGCCGCCAGGCCGCGCCGTCCGGCGCACCATGAGCGCGCCTTCGCCGATCGCCTTCTCGTCGTGGATGCCTCCAGGCTGAAGCGCGGGTTCGGTACGCCGGAGTTTGAGCAAGTCTTGATAAAGCCGGAGCGTGCCGGCGTGGGGTTCCCGCTCCCGTTCCTCCCAGTTCAGTTTGCTGGCCAGAAAGGTCTCACTGGCCTGGGGGTCTGGAATTCGAGTGCGGATGAGCGGGTCGGTGAACGCCGTGAAGTGCCGGAATTCGCGGCGACGCCCCTCGGTCACCAACGCTCCGAGTTCAGGATTGTGGTCCGTGAAATACTGGAACGGGGACGACGCGGCCCACTCTTGTCCCATGAAGATCAGAGGGGTCTGAGGGGCGGTGAGCAGCAAGGCCGAGGCCGCGCGAAACGCCGCGCGGTCGATCTGGTGGTTCAACCGCTCGCCAAACGCCCGGTTCCCGATCTGGTCGTGATTCTGAATGCAGATGACGAAGGCGCTCGGAGGAAGGCCGGCCGGGTCGGTGCCCCGAGGCACGCGTTTCCGGGGAGAGGGCTGGCCACGGTAGAACCACCCCTTGCGCAGGGTCTCGGCGACGTCCTCGGCCGATCCCGTGTAGTCGGCGTAATACCCGTCTTTCTCTCCCGTGAGGGCCCGGCGGATCTGGTGGTGGAGGTCATCGGCCCAGACCGCGTCCATGCCAAATCCGCCGGCCGACCGCGGCCGGACCAGGGCGGCCAGGTTCCGCTCGTCCTCGGCGATCACCAGCACCCGCCTGCCCAGGTCGTCGCCGGCCTGGTGGAGTCGGTCGGTCAGCAGTTCGAGGATGTGACGGTCCCCCTCGTCCTTGATCGCGTGGGTCGCGTCGAGTCGGAGCCCGTCGAAGTGGTACTCGTGAACCCAGTGAAGCGCGTTCTCAATAAAGAAATCTTCAACTCGATTGCTGTGCTCGCCGTCGAAGTTCAGGCCCGTTCCCCAGTCGGTCTGGTGCGTCGTGGAGAAGTAGTACGGGCTGAACTGTGAGAGGTAGTTGCCGTCGGGGCCCAGGTGGTTGTAGACCGCGTCGATCAGGACGGCCAGGCCGAGCCGGTGCGCGGTGTCCACGAGCCGACGGAGGTCGTCCGGGCGACCGTAGCAACGCGCCGGGGCGTAGATGCCAACCCCGTCGTAGCCCCAACCTCGGTCGCCGGGGAACTGGCCCAGGGGCATGAGCTCGATCGCGGTGACGCCGAGTTCGGCCAACCTGGGAAGCATGTCGGTCGCCGCGTTGAACGTGCCCTCGTCGGTGAACGTGCCCACGTGCAATTCATAGACGACGAGGGATTCGGGGTCGATCCCCTTCCACTGGAAGTCGGTCCACGAAAACGCCGAGGGGTCGATCACCTCCGACGGCCCGTGGACCCCTTCCGGCTGGTATCGCGACGCGGGGTCCGGAAATGGTCCTTTCCCATCGATCCGATATCGGTAGCGAGTCCCGGGATGGGCCTCGGAGATCGTCCCCTCGAAGACGCCGTCGGCTGTCTTTCGCAAGGGGATGGGGGGGCGCGTCGGGATATCGTCCTCCAGGACGAGTTCACTTCGACGGCGGTCGGGGCCCAGACCCGAAAGTGAACACCTTCCGCCACCGGCCAGGCGCCGGCGGACGGGCGCCACGCCCTAA
>JBFWRA010000532.1:0-4429 GCA_050249155.1 Isosphaeraceae bacterium
TCCGATCTCAGTTTGACTACGATCTGACCTGGATGGCGTTCTTCATGGACGCCGAGGACCATTTCTACGCCCGCTACGGCGGGCGGAACGACGAACACGCCGAGTCGCACCTGAGCCAGGCCTCGCTGGTCCGGGCCATGCGCGCCGCGCTGGAACTGCACCGCGAGGGCAAGGTCCAATCGAGCCGGTACGAGCCGACCGGCCAGCCGCCCCGAACGCCGGAGGAGATCCCGCCGATGAAGGCCATGATCGCCCGCCGGAAGTCCTCGTGCATCCACTGCCACGACGTGAAGGTCGCCACCCTGCGCGACCTGCAAGACCGTGGTCGGTTCGACAGGTCGATGATCTTCGCCTATCCGACTCCCAGGGCCATCGGGATCGAGGTCGACGGAGAGGCTCAGGACGTCGTCCGGCAGGTCCTCCCCAACTCGCCCGCGGCCCGCGCCGGGCTTAAGCCGGGGGATGAGATCGAGTCGGCCGACGGGGCTCGCGTCCTGACGGTGGGCGACTTCGCCCGAGTTCTGGAGTTAACGCCAAGCGAGGCGGTCCTGCCCCTGGTCGTCCACCGCGGCGGTGAGCCTGTGAAAGTCGACCTGCGGCTGTCGGGCGATTGGAAGCGGTCCGGTGATCCGTCGTGGCGGGAGTCGACGCACGTCGCCGGCCCGAACGCCGGTTTCTGGGGTATGGCGCTGAATGACCAGCAGAAGCGCGAGGCCGGCATCCCCGTCGACCGCATGGCGCTGAAGGTGACGTTCCTCTTCCCGAACCACCCGACGCCCCGCAAGGCGGGCCTTGAGGTCGGCGACCGCATCATCGAGGTCGATGGACGTCGCGAGCCGATGAACATCCGGCAGTTCCACACCCTCTGCCAGATGGAGCGGCGATACGGCGATCGCGTGCCGATCGTCGTCCTTCGCGAGGGCCGGGAGACCCGTCTCACGCTCGAACTGCCTACCGAGCCCTCACGCAACGACTGAACCGCGCCCGAGGATCGCCCTCCGTCGCGCCCCCTCCCCTCCTCCATGGGGTTGGTCGCCTCTCGCGTATCCGTCGTCCACATGGCTCGGAGGGGGCTGTATCGGGGCGAGCATGCCCGAGGATTCGAGCCACGGAGCCTGAAGCGTGAACGAGGACGCCGTGGAACCATCGCGGATCAAGCCACGCTCGCCGATCTGACGATTTCACGGGGACTGGCCTGAGGCGGGGAGGACGCTCACGCGGACCTCCCCGTCCCGCCACCGCCGTTGGAGTGAGGATTGGGCTGATTCGCGGGAGTATGGCAATCAGTCTGGGAAATCGCGAGCGGCGTCCGAGCTGAAGGTCTGGATGAATTCCTCCTCGTGTCGAGGTCGACAAGCTGGGTCCAGGTGCGTCTCCGCCAGGTAGACGGTCGCGACACTGGGCGGCACGTTCTCCGGACACTGCGAGTCCGCGGGTCGACCCAGGTACACCGAGATCGACGCCGGTCGATGCGCCTCGAGCGCGGCCACGACGAGTTCGAGGGTCAGGCCGCTCACCACGTCATCCTCGATCAGGAGCACCCGCCCGCCGCCCACCTCGCTCAACTCGGATGCCTGGGAGATTTCGCGGGGGGGATAATCCACGAAGACCGACGCCACTCCCACTCCAAGGCGTTCGAAGAAGAATCCATACGAATGCCCTTCCGGGGCGACCGCGACGTAGTGGTCGAACTGTCGCGACTCGATCAGCAGGCGGGCCATGGCGAGCGCCGCCACGGGGTCTCGCGGCTCCAATGGGTTCCAGTTCGGTCCGCTGACGAACCCCTTCGAGGCGCAGTGCCGTCTCGCCCGCTGGACCACTCGATCCAGAAGAGTTGGTGGGACCACGTGACGATCCTCCTCACCAAGGGAACGACTCGACGCGTTCGCGACACCCCCAGTATCCAATGGCGCGGCATTGACACTCCACAAAAAAACAACCCAGCACCAATCAAATAAATAGAAAAAGATATTCTATGATAGTTTAAAATCGTCTCACCCAATCCAAGAGGTCGATGGAGGCTGGCGAGACCCGTGGTGCGGATCCGAGCCTGACCACGCTTCCGCTTTCTTCCAGGGCACCGGAATCTTGCGTTCGTGGCCTGATTTTCGCATCCCGGATCGCATTGGTAGACTGACGTCGGATTCGTCACGGGACAGACGGCCACTCATTTCCGAGGTTGCCATGACCTGGTTGGCTCAAGCCGCCGCCGCCATTCGGGATGATTTCTCGGACCTCCCCGATGCCAGCCAGACCGCCAGCTTGCTCGTCCGGCTGTTGATGGCGGCGCTGCTCGGCGGGGCGCTGGGGTTCGAGCGCAAACGGGCGGGCAAGTCGGCGGGCGTCCGCACGCACATGCTCGTTTCGTTGAGCGCCGCGTTGTTCGTCCTGATTCCGCGGCAGGCCGGGGCCTCCGCGGGCGAGATCACGCGCGTGATCCAGGGGGTCGTGACCGGCATCGGTTTTCTTGGCGCGGGCACCATCCTCAAGGACGATGGCCAGGCGGAAGTTCGCGGCCTCACGACGGCCGCGGGCGTCTGGCTGACCGCCGCGATTGGGATCTCGGCCGGAATGGGACGGGTCGGGTCGGCGATCCTGAGCACCGTGCTGGCGCTGGTCATCCTGACCGTGCTTCCAAAGTTTGGGCGCTAAACGTCCCGCCCTTCCTGAGGGGTGGTCACAAGTCGTGTGTTCGTGGGAGTTCTTCGACTCAGACACGAGATTCATCCACGTCTCGCGAGGCACCCCGGGGAGGGGAGCACTCGGGTCTCGGGGGTGCTGGTTCGAGTGAGGGTCGGATTCAAGGTCATTGACCAGGTGGATTCGTCGACGGTCGCGGTTACACTGGCTGGCTCACGTCGAGTGCCTGGAAACTTCCCGCGTCTGGAGACGAGACGATGGCCAAAGGCGATTCCACCGATCGAGAATTCACGGAGTCGGGAGGGACCGCGCCGGGGCGGGAACCGATGGGACCGAGCGGCCAGTCGGGAACGCTCGCATCCTGGTTCGGGTTTCAGGCGGAGATTGGCCGAGGCTTCTACGCGGCGAGTGGCTTCGGATTGATGGCGTTGAAGTACGGTGTCGAGGCCGGGGTCCTCTGGTTCTTCAATCAGGTCGTGTACACCCCGCTGGATTTCGTGAACCCGTATCTGTCGGCGCGAGCGGCCTTGATTCGGGGCGGTCCGGACTGGCTGAGTTGGGCCTGGATCCTTTGGACGCTTCCGTTTCTGTGGATCGCCGTCACGATGAGCGTGCGACGCGCCGCCGACGCCGGGTTGTCACCCTCGGTGGGATTGCTTGTCCTGGTCCCGATCCTCAATCTCATCACGATGCTGGCGCTGGCCGTGGCCCCCCATCGTCCGGGGCTCCATCGCGTCCCATCTCGCGAAACGGTCTCCGCGATGCACCATGCCCGCAGCGCGGTCATGGGAGTGGGCGTGGGTCTGCTGGTCGCGGTGGCGATGGTCACGATAAGCGTTTATGTCCTTGATATTTATGGAACCTCGCTCTTCCTCGGCACGCCCGTGATCATGGGGGCGGTGGGAGGTTTGACGTTCAATTCGGCCGTCCGAAGGAGTGTTTCCGCAAGCATTGGACTTGGAATGCTCACGGTCGCGCTCGCGGGGGGCGCGTTGCTAGTCTTCGCGTTGGAAGGGGTCTTCTGTGTCTTGATGGCCGCTCCCATCGCGATTCCATTGGGTGGTCTGGGTGGGGCCGTGGGGAAGGCCATCGCGGAAGTGACCAGACGACCGGCGAACGGCATGGCGGCCGCCCTCGCTTTCCTGCCGATCTGGGCCGGGGTGGAATCCGTGTGCGCGACGGGTCCCGAATACGTCGTCGTTTCCAGGGTGGACGTCAACGCTCCACCTGAAATCGTATGGAAACACGTGATCGACTTCCCCGAATTGCCCGAGCCAGAGGAATGGTACTTCCGGATGGGAATCGCCTGTCCCACGCGGGCCCGGATTCTGGGACGCGGGGTCGGCGCGGTGAGGCACTGCATCTTCTCGACCGGCGTCTTCGTGGAACCGATCAGAGTCTGGGATGAGCCGGGTCGTTTGGCCTTCGACGTTTCGGATCAACCTCCACCGATGTTCGAACTGACTCCCTACCGACATGTGCATCCGCCCCATTTGGACGGCGCTCTGCGCAGCAAGCGAGGGGAATTCCGACTTGTGGGGCTGCCTGACGGTCGCACTCGCCTGGAAGGTCGAACCTGGTACGAGCTCGATTTGTTCCCCCAGGTTTACTGGACCTTGTGGTCCGACCTTGTGATCCACCGAATCCACGAACGCGTTCTTCTTCACGTCAAACGATTGGCGGAGTCGGAGGGATTGAAATCAAGCGTTCCACGCGTCGTTCGCGGAGCGAGCGAGACCTCGAAATAGGCTTGAGATCAAGCCGCGAGCCAGACGAGATCTGGCGGCTT
>JBFWRA010000533.1:0-4428 GCA_050249155.1 Isosphaeraceae bacterium
GAACGTCAGAGGGCGGAACGAGAACGTTCGGCCGTCCGACCCGGCGGGGACGAATACGCCCTCGCGGCCCTCGATCTCGACGACCGCCGACGAGGGGACCGTCACGGACTCGCTCTCGCCGGCGGTGTCCAGGGTGATCCGCACGAACATCCCGAGCTTGAGCAGGCCCTCCGGGTTCGGGGTCTCGGCGAGCATCGCGACGGTCCGCGTCGTGGGGTCGACCGTCGCGCTGACGGACAACACCCTGGCCGTGAAGGAACGCCCCGGGTAGGCCGTCGCGTCGAGTCGGACCGTTCCGGACTCCAGGGCGGGGAGGCGGGCGAAGTCGGACTCCGGCACGTTCGCCATGACCCAGACGGTCGAGAGGTCGGCCAGGGTGAACAGGACGTCGTCGGGTTGCGCCCTCTGGCTGGGCACGGCGGATTTCGCGATCAGCCGGCCGTCGAACGGGGCGACGACCTGGTAGGCGGTCACGTCCTCCAGCGCCGAAGGGTCGGGCGTCGCCAGGTCCTGGGACTCCTCCAGCAGCGCGGGGACGTCCTCGGGCACGCCGAGAATCCGAAGGCGCTGCGCGGCGTCGACCACCTCGGCCTCGGCCTGTTTGACCTTCTGCGAGGCGAGCAGGTCGTCCTGATTGGCGTCGAACCGAGCCTGTTCGACGGCCGACTCGAACTCGGCCTGCGCGGCTTCCCTGGTGTGGGTCGCCACGACCATCGGATGCTCGCCGACGATCTGGCGCTGGAAGAGGCCGGAGGTTTTCTCCTCCTCATGCCTGGCCACCGCGAAACGAGCGTAGGTCCCCAGCAGCGTCGAACGGAACGCGCCCAGGGTCTTGCCCGCGTAGGCCCGCTCGATCTCGGGCAACTCGGCGTTCGCACGAAGCCGAGGGATCAGGTCGGCGACGTTTCTGGCGATCTCCGCCTTGAACCGCGCCTCGAACCGAACGGCCGCCAGCGCCCGCTGTCGGGCGCGCAGGTTGAGCCTGGCGGTTCCCACGTCGGGCGAGTCGATCACCGCGAGCACGTCCCCCTTTTTCACTTCCTGACCCAGCAGGGCCTTCACCTCGCGCACCACGCCCGACGCCCTGGGTCGCACCTGTACCTGGCGGTCAAGGTTCGCCTCGATCTTGCCAGGGACTCCCAGCTCGATCGGCACCGCCTCCAGGGTCGATTCCCCCGTCGACAGATTCGCCGCCCGCAGCTTCTCCTCGGTGAGCGACACCGTCGTCGGCGACGCTGGCGAGGTTTCCGAGCCCGGCGTCCCACCCTCGCCAGCCGAGGAGGACGGCGCGGTCCGGTGGAAGAGGGACTCGTGGAGCGTGAGGTTCACCACGATCAACCCCACACCGAGCCCGAGCACCACCCAGGGCAGCCAGCGCGCTAACGACTTCCGCTTCAGCGCGGTCCCCTCGCGGGTCGCGGTCGCGATCGACATAAAAGCATCCTTCCTCAAAATCGAGCGCGAGGGCGCTCGCGCGGTCGCTTGACGAGTCTCCGATCCAGGACGGATCGATCCGGGTGAGCACTGGAAACGTGGGACGCCAAACCGGCCGGGGCCGCGCGGCGGCCGCCACCGCGGCCGCGCCTTGAATGGAAAGGCATCGACGAGGAAGGGCCGGCTCAGCAAACCCAGCGTTGGAGCGAGACTGTCAGCGACGCTCCGCGCGCAAGGGGGGCGCGGGGTGTCTCCAGGAAGGGCCCACCGAAGCCCGGTGTCGATCGCCCAGCCTCGGGCGCGAGGGCCGAGTGTGGGGCGGCAGCGAGCGTCGGCTTCACGTCGAGGCGGGACGAAGTGTCGTGAACGACCAGAACGGTCGGATCGGCGAGAGTCGCCGGCGATTCCGGCGCGTGCGCGTGGAGCGCCTGGCCTGGACCCTCCGGCGCGGCGTCCGAGCCGTCGCCACGAAGCAGGAACCAGTGCCAGTGCAGCGTCGCCACGTCGGTGGCCATCCCCGCGCCCGGGTGCCAGCGCAAGAGGTGATCGTGGTGCTCGCAGACCTCGCCGGGCGCGTCGTGATGCCGGACGTTGTGAAAGTCGGGCTGGGGAAGTGGCGTCCGCGCCAGGCTCAGGGTCGCGATCAACGCGCCCATCGCCCGAGCGACCCACGGTTTCGCCCAGAACCCCGATCTCATCGTCCGGAGACCTCCGCCTGGAAGGTCGAGAGGGTGTGTCACGATCGGACACATTATCAAGCGCGTGGCCGGCTTCGTCAACCCAACCGAATCGCTCCGACCGAACTCTTGGCGTCGTCCTTCCCAAGGGTTTACGCTGGAGGTTCGGAACGTGGTCGACAATACCCCGATTCCCTTCGCGAGTCCCCGACCATGGGTTCGATCCTCGGACGAGTTCGTCCCCTGGCGCTGGCGGTTCTGGTCGTCTCGAGCGCCCCGCGTTCCGCGATCGCGGGGATGCCCCAGATCATGCTGACCGACGTCGCCAGGGCGCGGTTCCAGGTGATCTCGTTCTTCCTCACGGTCCTGCTGCTCTGCGCCTGGGGCGTCAAGGGGATCTGGAATAGCCTGGCGCGGGACTTCTCGAAACTTCCCAGGCTGTCGTTTGGCAAGGCGTGCGGGCTGATCACACTTTGGGGCCTGCTCTTCGTCCTGGTGCTCACGATGATCTCAGGGGCCCGGGAACTCCTGACGCCGGGGGCCTGGGAGAAGGTCGGCCTGACGTCGAGGCTCGCCACGGAAACGACGCCCCAGGTCGCGCCCCTTCCCGAACGTCGCCAGGTCAAGCTCGAACGGCTCCGCGCCGCGCTCTGGGCCTACGCCCGCGCCCATGACGGCAGGTTTCCTCCCGACGATTCCGCGACCGCCGAGGTCTCCGAGGACGTTTGGCGGACGCCGAATTCGTCCGCTTTACGCTATCGTTACGTCCCTGGCCGCCGAGTCGGCGACGGATACGGCTTGGTCGTCGCGTACGAGCCCGACGAGGTCGGCGGCGAACGGTTCGCGCTGACGACGATCGGGACCGTCGAACGCATGAGCGCGGAGGAGATTCTCAAATCGCTTGGCGACGCCAAGGGGGCCCCATGACGACCCCCCGGGCGTTCAAGATCGTGATCGGGTGTCTCGTCGGAGTCGTTCTCCTCTCTTGCCTGGGCCTGTTCGCGCCGGTCGAGGCGTTTTTCACCTTGCTGATGGGCTGGCCGTTTTACCTGGCGAAGGTCCTGCCCCAGGTCCGCCAGAACCTTGAGGGCCTGGCGACGGGATTGGTCTGCCTGGTCGGGTTCGGGGTCGGCTCGCACCTTTTCCTGTCCTGGCTTCACGGGGCGATCCGCGCGCCCGAGCCGGGCCGCTGGCGGAAGGCGTGGACGGCGCGACTCGTACTCACGGTCGTACTCATGTTTACCGCGGGACTGGCCGCGGCGGGCGTGGCGCACCAGGTCGGCTGGCTCGTCACCGCGCCCCGACGACTCGTCGCCGGCCTCTCCTTGACCGCGGCCAGGAGGGCGCAGTCCGTCAACTATCTCAAACAAATCGGTCTAGGAGCGCTCCAGTACGGTGAGGATCATGGTTTCGCGCTCCCGCCGGGGTTGACGGTCAACGAGGAGGGCGAGCCGCTCCATTCGTGGCAGACGTTGATCCTGCCCTGGATGAAGGTGGACGACCGGATCGACCTGAACGTCCCCTGGGACGACCCGGCCAACGCCTCAGCGCTCCGCGCGGATCTCGACGTGTTCCAGATTCCGGGCGTGGAGCCTCGGCGCGACGCCCAGGGTCGAGGCTTGAGCCACTACGAGGGGAACGTGAGGGTTCTCGGCCGGCTCCAGGCGTTGCGCCTGGTGGACGTGCCCGACGGGACCAGCAACACGATCCTCGCGGGGGAGTCGGGGGGCGGATACCGCCCCTGGCGAGAGCCCGGCCACTGGCGAGACCCCGCCGACGGAATCAACCGATCACTGGAAATGGGCCTGGGTGGGCCGTTCCCTGGTGGCGCGAACGTGCTGATGCTCGACGGCTCGGTCCGATTCCTCAAAAACTCCATCAACCCCGGTGTGCTCAAGGCCCTGAGCACACCGGCGGGAGGGGAGTCGATCAGTCCCGACGCGTATTGACGAGCGCGCCGCGTGGCCGTCGACGATCGACTCGGGAACCGGCTGGAGACGACCCCCGACCTTCGAATCCCAGGGTGCCCGGGTCCAAGCGAAGCGGGGCTTGGTTGCCCTGGCGTTTCCGGGCCCCGCTTCGCTTGGACCCGGGCACCCGGACCCCGCGACTCGGGAAGTGGTTCCCAGCCTGTTCCTCAATTGGGTTTCGGCGACTCCTCCGCGGGCGCGTCGGCCGAAGGGGGCTTCTCCGCGGACGTCCTGGACGTTCGGCCCTTCAAAAGCGAGGCGACGAGGAGCAGCCCGACGAGGAGTGCGAGCCCCCAGAGCGTCGCCTTCCAGCCGTTGGAAAGAGGCTCGGCGGGGGTCCGATGGAG
>JBFWRA010000534.1:0-4417 GCA_050249155.1 Isosphaeraceae bacterium
AACGGCGGCGACGGCAGCGGCGTGGGCGCGGGCGGACCCACCCGCGAGGACAAGACCGAGGCCAGCGAACCCCTACCAGTGCCCGAGCAAAACTATCAAGACAACGTGGCCCCCCGCGGTCAGCCGCAGTCGGACCTCGTCCTTCGCAAACTTCGAGACCTGGTCGAGAACGACCAGGTCACGCCCGAGATGCTTCGCGACATGGGCATGTCCTCCAAGGAGGAACTCGACCAGTTCGTCGAGAAGTACACCAAGCGGCCCGATCTCGGTCCGTCGCGTGAAGGTCAGGAGATCGAGGCCACGCCGGGCAAGCCTCAGGAAATCGACCCGAACCGCAAACTCCCCGACCTGAACCCCAGCGCCACCGTCAACACCCAGACGCTCCGCGATCGGGGTTCCATCGCGAAGGACGACGTTCGAGGCAACAACGAGGGGGTCCGGTTCGTGCCGCCCCCCGAGTATCGCTCCCGATTCGACGCCTATCGCAGCAGCCTTTCTCGAACCAAGGCCGCCGCGACGCCCCGATGATGAACGAGGGTGCGAGCGAATCGCTCGGAATCTCGACGAGGTCGGGACGACGCCAACGCCAAGGCGTCGCCCCGACCTCGTCACACCAGGACGTCCCACAGCCATGACCAGCGCACTGGCACCGGCCCCGTCCCGCCGCTATCTCGTGGGATTCGACCCACAAGATCTTCCACACCACTTCACCGACGTCCTCGTCATCGGCGGCGGGCTCGCCGGGTTGCGGGCCGCGCTGGGCGTCCCCGACCCATTCCGGGTCATGGTCGTCACCAAGGACGAGGTTCGCGAGAGCAACAGCGCGTACGCCCAGGGCGGAATCGCGGGAGTGCTCGACCCCGAGGATCACTTCGAGGACCACATCGCTGACACCATCGCCGCGGGCAAGGGTCTCTGCGACAAGGCGATGGTCGAACTGGTCGTTCGCGAGGCTCCCAAACGAATCGCCGAGTTGATCGAGTGGGGCACCCACTTCGACCAGGTCGACGGCCAGGTCGCTCTGACCCGGGAGGGCGGACACTCGCACGCGAGGATCGTCCACGCGCTGGGAGACGCCACCGGCCGCGAGGTCATGCGCGCGGTGATCCACCAGGCCCGGTCCCGGAAAAACGTCCGGATCTGGCAAAACAGTTACACGGTCGATCTGCTGACCCACGACGGCCGTTGCCGTGGGGCCTTGTTCTGGGACCGTCGCCGCGGGCTGGCCCTGGTCTGGGCGCGCGCCGTCGTGCTGGCGACCGGCGGAGCGGGACAACTCTACAGGGAGACCACGAACCCACCGATCGCCACCGCCGACGGCCACGCCGTGGCCTACCGAGCGGGCGCGGAACTCCGCGACATGGAGTTCATGCAGTTCCACCCGACGGTCCTCTACATCGCCGGATCGGCCAGGCACCTGATCACCGAGGCCCTCCGTGGCGAGGGGGCCCACCTCCGCGACCGGCACGGCCATCGGTTCATGCCGGAACGCCACCCCCTGGCCGAACTCGCCCCGCGCGACGACGTCTCCCGGGCGATCTCCGAACAAATGGCCAAGACCCGACACCCCTGCGTCTACCTCGACCTAAGCCACCTCGACCCGGCGTTCGTTCGAAGGCGCTTCCCAGGCATCGACACCCTCTGCCGCGGATTCGACCTGGACGTCACCAGGGACCCCATTCCCGTTCGACCAGGCGCTCATTACATGATGGGAGGCGTGACGATCGACGAATCCGGCAGAACCACGCTCCCGGGCCTCTGGGCCGCGGGCGAGGTGACGTCCTCGGGTCTCCACGGCGCGAATCGGCTGGCGTCGAACAGCCTGCTGGAAGGGCTCGTCCACGGCGCTCGAGCGGCCGAGGACGTCCTGCGGACCCTCCAGGCGGAGGGACCCCACCGCCTGGAAGTCCCCCCAATCGCGCCCGTCGTCCGACGCGAGGCGCAGGAATCCCTCGACCTGGCCGACGTCCGCGACTCGCTCCGCGCCCTGATGTGGCGCTCCGTCGGGATCACCCGGGACGCCGAGGGACTGACCGAGGCCGCCGAACAGGTCGACTACTGGGCGGGCTACGTCCTGGACCACGTCTTCCACGACCCCGCCGGTTGGACCCTGCAAAACATGCTCACCGTCGCCAGGCTGATGATCGCCGGAGCCCTCGCGAGGGAGGAATCCCGGGGAGTCCACACCCGGCTCGACTTTCCCGAAAACGACCCCGCCTGGCTTCGTCACATTCCGTTCCGATCCTCCGAACCCATGACGACCGCGACGAACCCCCAGATCCGGGAGACGTGATCCTTCCCACGGGTCGCCTCCGGGCTCGTCAAAGTTCCGAGAGCTTCCGCGACACGCCGTCGGTCAGGACGGGCGGGTCGAGCCATCGCGTCTTCGGAATGACTAACGGCACGAACCCCTCCAATCGCTCGGGCCGAAATCGGATGACGTGGTCGAGCTTCTCGTCGATCAGGGGACTCCGGGCCGACTGAAGCCGCCGCAGAACGCTCAGGTCGTCGGTGAGGAGGTCCGCACGCGAGAGCACGCCCAGTCGGAACCCCTCGCGAAGCGCGTCGGCGAACTCGTTGTAAAGGTACGCCTCGGTGGGACTGGCCCACCAGTCGCGATTCATCTCGGCGAACGCCTCCACCGCCTCGCGCGCGACCTTGACTTCGTCGAAGGCGATGGTCCCGTCCACCACGACGAGATGGGCCAGAACCCTGGCCACGAACGTCGGGTCGGTCACGCCGCACGCCAGACTATCCCGAAGAAAGTAGTCCAGCCGGTCGGCGCAGAGCCAGGGCAGGGGACGCTCCAGCAGGGGATAGATCGCGTCGTCGAAGAAGTCGGACGGGCGGTAGCCCCAGGCGGCCAGCGCCTCGACCATGTCGGAACGCTCCAGGAACTCGGGCTTCAGTTCCTCGTGATGGTCCTGCTCCTCGGACGCGAACACGAAGTCGACCGCGTGGGAGAACGCGGTGTGCGAGACGTCGTGCAGCAGCCCCGCGACCCGCTCCTTCAGCCCCGCGTCCAGCCGGCCCAGAAGAAGGTAAACCCCCAGGCTGTGCTCGAAGCGCGTCACCGTCTTGAACGGGAACGCGAACGCCGAGGGGCCCGCCTGTCGAATCCCCTTCAGTCGCTGAAAGGTCGGGCACGCGATCAGGTCCAGGGCCTTCGGGTCGTCGATCACCACGTCGCCGTAGACCCGATCAATCCAGCGCATCGCCATCGAGGCCACCCCGCCCGCTCGATCAATCGTCCGCTCCCCTCATGATGATCGGGGGAAGTGGGGTTCGGATTCAAGGGGAACCACGTGACGAACGCCCGGCCAGCCGTGCGTTCCACGTGGTCGGCGCGTCGGTTAAGATGGCCTCACCGACGGGGTGATCCGTTCGAACCCATCGCCACTGACCAACCCAGTACTTGTGAGACGTCCTTGACGGACGGGAGTGCGACGCCGTGAACTTCCCTTCGAATGAGCGCGTGGGGCGCTCGCGATTCGGCCAGACCTCGCTCGCGACGACCCTCACCCTCGCCCTGGCCCTCGCGATGGCGGGCTGCGGCGGGACGGAAGAGACCCCCGGCGCGATCGGCTCGCCGACCGCGGCTCCCAGCGGCGGTCCCCGTTTGATGTTCATCACCAACAGCAACTCGGACTGGTGGGACGCCGTCGCCAAGGGGATGGAGGACGGGGGCAAGACCTTCGGAGCCCAGGTCGAGCTGCGTCGCAACGAGGGACAGCCCGAGGGGCAAATCCGCCTGCTGGAGGACGCGCTAAGCCTTCCCGACGTCAAGGGCGTCGCGGTCTCGGTCCTCGAAGCCGCGTCCCCAGGGATCGCCGACAAGATGCGAGAACTTCAGAAGGCCGGCAAGGTCGTCATCGCGATCGACTCCGACGGCCAGGTCGACGCCAGGCGCGCCTACATTGGCACCAATAACCGCAAGGCGGGCGAGGCGGCCGGCAAGGTCGCCGCGGCGCTGCGCCCCTCGGGAGGCAAGACCGCGGTCTTCGTCGGCCTGGCGTCGGCCGCCAACGCCATCGAGCGCCGGGAAGGCTTCTTCGCCGGAGCGGGCTCCGCCTTCCAGCAAACCGAGGTCTTCGAGGACGGAGGGGACAAGAACCGCGCCCAGGTCAACGTCCAGACCGCGATCACGAAGTATCCCGACCTCGAAGTCCTGCTGGGCCTGTGGTCGTACAACGCCCCCAGGATCGCCGAGGAGGTCGGCAAGTCCCCCGAGGTCCGCAAGCGCGTCACGGTCGTGACCTTCGACCTGGACGAGCAGGCCGTCGCCCACCTCGAAGGAGGCCGGATCGACGCCACGGTCGTCCAGAATCCCTACGAGATGGGTTACCAGGGCGTCAGACTTCTCAAGGCGTACGTCGAGAACGACGCCAAAACCATCGGGGAAATGCTGCCCGGTGGC
>JBFWRA010000535.1:0-4409 GCA_050249155.1 Isosphaeraceae bacterium
CGGCTATCTCGACGCCGCCCAGCGCCTACGGACCTAGAACTGCCGCGGCCGCCTGTGGAATCTAGCCCCCCATCGACCAGACCCCCGCCCACGGTCCGTCCACGGACTTCGACCCTGGCTCACGGCCGCCGATCGGAATCGGCACGGCCGGTCGGGCGTCGCTCCTTTCCTTTTTCTCGCCCGGATGGTTGGACCCGACGATGCCCAGTACCCCTTCCGCGATCAAGCGACTGAAGCAGAGCGTCAAACGACGCCTCCACAACCGGATCACCAAGAAGGTCATCAAGACCTACACCAAGCGCACCCTGGCCGCCGTCGCCGCCAAGGAGTTTGAAAAGGCCGAGGCCGACTTCCGGCTGACCGTCGCGAAGATCGACAAGGCCGGCGTCCGTCGTGTGCTGCACCCCAACACCGCCGCCCGCCGCAAGTCGAAACTCACGCGAGACTACAAGGCCGCCGTGGCCAAGGCGAAGGCCTCCGCCTGAGCCCGTCGGGGAGGGCTCGGCCGTCGTTTCGCGACCCGGGGCCGTCCCTCCCTTCCCGGTGCTCCCCTCATGCCCGACGCGACCGATCCCGCGATCGTCGACGCCCTGACCCGCCACTACGGTAAGCCCGAGCCTCCCGCCTGGGGACTCGACCCGTTCGAGGCGATCGTCGCCACCCTACTCGAGCCGAGTCACGACGCGTCGAAACGCCCACGCGCCCTGGAGGCGTTGCGAGACGCGGGGCTCCTCGACCCCCAGCCGCTCGCCGAGAGCGACGTCGCGGAGATCGCCGAGGCCCTGCGTTCCGCCGGCGTGAAGGTCACCGAGAAGGCCCTCGTGCCACTTCGAAGGCTCGCCCAGTGGCTGGTCGATCGCCACGACGGGGATGCGGATTCCCTGGCTGGCCAGGACGCAGCGCCCTCGACCGAGGCCCTTCGCGCGCAACTGACGGCGATCAAGGGAATCGGCCCCACCCTCGCGGACACGCTCCTGCTCCTCGCGTTCCGGAGGCCGGTCCACCCGGTCGATCGGCCGACCTACCGGGTCATGAGCCGTCACGGTTGGATCGACCCGTCCTCGGACTATGACGAGTCCCGCGACGCCGTCGAACGTCTGGCGAGGGACGATCCCAGGGGGCTCGCCCGCTTCTCAGCCTGGTTCGACCGCCTCGGTCGAGACTTCTGCCGGGCCACCGTGGCGAAGTGTGACGCCTGCCCGCTGAAGCCGTTCCTACCCGAAGGGGGTCCGATCGACCCAAACGCCTGACCGGCTCCGATTCCCCAACGCCTACCCCCGTTTGGTCTTGTACCCGATCGCCCGTAGCGCGATCTCGACCGCGTCGAGCTTGTTCCCCTGCAACTCGATAAACCCGTCCTTGAGGGTCCCGCCGGTGCCGCAGCGGTCCTTGAGTCGCGCGGCCAGGGCGGGCAGGTCGTTTCCCTCGGGGTCGAGGTTGGCCACCACGGTGACGACCTTCCCCTTGGCCCGTTTCTCGACGCGGAGTCGAGCGGTCTGAGTCGCCGGATCGAGCCTGACGGGCACCGGAGCGGGCGCGGGGGGGCACTCGCATTCCGCCTCGGGCTTGCCACAGCGTTCGCAGGAGGGAGGGCGGTCCCAGACGGTGCCGGCGAAGAGTCGTCCCATGAGATGTGCTCGCCTCAGCCCATCGCCTCGATCGCCTCGCTGGCGTACCGCGGAGGCAGCGCGACGCCCAGGTTCGCGCGCTTCACGTAAAGGAATCGCAGGTGATGGTCGACGTGGTTGGCCATCGTCGCGAGCAATTCCGCGAGCGTGAGCCGACCTCGCTCCGTGTGGGTGCCCGCCCTGGCGAAGTCGGCGTCGGAACACCGCCGGAGGATCGGGAGCATCCATCGACGATTGGCCGCGAGCAGGTTGACCGCCTCCTCGACCGAACCCAGGTTGTACGACAGCCGGTCGCACCAGGCGTTCTCGTCGAAGTTTTGAAGCACGGGGTTTTCCTCGGCGATCACCCGCTTCATCCTCTCGGCGTAGACGAGGTCGGTGTCGACCAGGTGGTGGACCAGCTCGGTGATGCTCCAGGCCCCGGGACCGGGTCTGGCCCGCTCCTGTTCGAGGTCGAGGTTGGCCACGGCGTAGGCCAGAATGGCGGGGCCCATCGCGAAGCGTTCGATCAACGGAGCGCTTCGTTTGGAGGTCGGCTCAGTGGGCATGGGGTGGGTACTCCGGGGATCGACTGGGAACGAACGGGCGCCACCTCAGGCCGGGCCCGCTCCGTCGTTCGGTTTTTTCTTCCAGATGGCGAGTCGCGTGTGGTCGTATTCCAGGAACCAGATCTCCTCCTCGACGCCCAGTTCCTCGGCGAAGCGGTGCGCCACCAGGTGGTTGACCACTTCCAGCGAGGCGGCGAGGAAATCGGTCTTGGAGTTCGAGGAGGAAGCGCTCTCGCCAGGATTGTGAAAGATGAACCGGATGACGAGCACGCGCTCGTCGATGGGACCGTGGGGGGAGAGGTATCGGCCGTCCATCTCGTAGATCGAGTAGCCTCGCGAGGCCCGGCAGAGGGTCTTGACCCAGGCGTCCTCGTCGAAATCCTGGCTCGACCGGCGGGATCGGGCGATCGAGTTCCGGACGAACGGAATCGCCCGGATCGCCTCCTCGTCGAAGAGATCCTCCAGGACCTCCTGGACCTTACCAAAGTAGCCCAGCTTCTTCGGGAGGATCACCTCGTACATCCGCGCCGGCTTGGGGCCTTCCAGTAGATAGTCGGGCATGGCGCGCGAGTCCCTCCGCGTTCGACGGGACAGGGTCAGATCGAAGATTCTACCGCGACCGATCGGCGACCGTCAGGGCCGATCCGCCCCTCGGCCTCGTTCCGACGTTGATTCCCTGGCGTCCAGACTTTACAATCTCGTACCTTACCATCTTTATGTCGGAAGTGATCTTTCCCCGAGGGATCGGGGAGGTCCAGGAGCGACGGACGTGAGTGACCCGACCGGGAACGGAAACGGCGACGGCGCGCGAATCGGCTTTCCCGAGGGGAACCCCCAGGGGGGAGGGACGGTGCCCGTCGGCGTGCAGGGCGAGGGGGGCAAGCCAAGCAAGGTCGAGGCCGCCAAACTCGCCAGCCAGCACCTCAAGACGATCCTCGCGGAGGACCTGGGCAACGGGCTGTCGCACATCGGCGAGGACGCCGCGTCGATCCTCAAGTTCCACGGCTCGTACCAGCAGGACGACCGCGACCATCGCACGGCGCTGAAACGCGAGGGCAAGGAAAAAGCCTATCAGTTCATGGTCCGCGTGCGGATGCCCGGCGGCAAGCTGACGACCGCCGACCAGTACCTGGCCTGCGCGACCCTGGCCGAGGAGGTGGGCAACGGCACCTTGCGGATCACGACCCGGCAGGAGTTCCAGCTTCACGGTGTCCTCAAGGACGACCTCAAGCCGACGATTCGGATCATCAACGAGACGCTGCTCTCGACCCTGGCCGCCTGCGGTGACGTGGAGCGGAACGTCCTGAGCTGCCCCGCCCCGATCCGCGACCCCTTGCACGACGCCCTTCAAGCCGACGCCAACCGCTGGGCCTCGCACGCCGCGCCTCGGACGTCGAGCTACTGGGAGATCTGGCTCGACGGCGAGAAAATCGAGAACCCGCTGCTGCCCCCGCCGGAGCCGGCCAGAGTGCCGACCCCCGCGGACGACGCCGTCGAGCCGCTTTACGGCAAGGCGTACCTCCCCCGGAAATTCAAGACCGCGTTCGCGATTCCGGATGACAATTGCACCGACGTCCACGCCAACGACCTGGGCTACCTCGCCGTCGTCGAGGGGGGCGTGATCGTCGGCTACAACGTGCTGGTCGGCGGCGGGCTGGGCACGACCCCGAGCGCCCAGAAGACGTTCCCCTTCCTGGCCGTGCCGCTCTGTTACGTCGAACGCGACGAGATCCTCGCGATTGGCGAGGCGGTCCTGAAAGTCTTCCGCGACTTCGGGAACCGCTCCGATCGCAAGCGCGCCCGGCTCAAGTACGTCATTCACGACTGGGGCCTGCCCGCCTTCCGCGCCAAGATCGAGGAATACCTCGGTCGACCGCTCGCCGACCCGAAGCCGATCGCCGTGACCGGCGTCGACGACCATCTCGGCTGGCATGAGCAGGGGGACGGCAAACTCTTCCTGGGCATCCCGGTCGAGAACGGCCGGATCAAGGACGCGGGGACGCTTCGGCTTTTCTCCGGGCTGAAGGCGTACTTCGAGCGGTACCGCACCCCCGCCCGGCTGACCTGCCAGCAGTCGATCCTCTTGGCCGATATCGAGCCGTCCCAGAAGGCGGCGGTCGAGGACTGGCTGGTCGAGTACGGCATCGCCTCGGTCGAAAAGATCTCGACGGTGCGGCGGTGGTCGATGGCCTGCCCGGCCTTGCCGACCTGCGGCCTGGCGGTGACCGAGGCC
>JBFWRA010000536.1:0-4407 GCA_050249155.1 Isosphaeraceae bacterium
CCGAACGCGGAACCCTCGGTGCCATGCTTGGACCACATGCGGTGTTCCCAGACGAGGCAGGCGTCGGGAAACTCCCAGGTGACGATCTGGGTGTCGGGGACTTCCTGGTCGTCGTCGAAGAAGTACTTGCCGCCACTGGACGCCACGGTCAAGGGGGCGTCGACGCCGAGTCCCCAGCGGGCCACGTCGACACCGTGAATCCCGTTGTTTCCGACCTCGCCGGTCCCCCAGTTCCAGAACCAGTGCCAGTTGTAGTGGAACCGGTTCTCGTGAAACGGACGGTCGGGGGCGGGCCCTTGCCACATGGCGTAATCGACCCCCTTGGGAACGGGGCCTGGCTTGCCGTGGCCGATGTTCGGTCGCTTCTGATGGATCCACGCGCGGGCCATGCCGATGTCCCCGAGCGTTCCGGAACGGACCGCCTCGATCGCGTTTTGAACGTGCCCCATGCTGCGCCGTTGGGTACCGAGCTGGACGACTTTGCCGTACTTCCGGGCGGCCTCGACCATGCGCCGGCCCTCGACGACGTTATGGCTGGCGGGCTTCTCGCAGTACACGTCCTTGCCGGCCTGGCAGGCCATCACGGTGAGCAGCGCGTGCCAGTGGTCGGGCGTGGCGATGGCGACGGCGTCGACGTTCTTGTCGTCGAGCAGCCTGCGGAAGTCCTTCTCGGTCCGGGGAGCCCGCCCCTGGGCCGCCTCGACGTGCTTCGACGCCTTGGCGAACGCGGCGTCGTCAACGTCGCAGAGGGCGACGACCTCGGCCCCCTTGTCGAGGGAGAACTCCCGGGCGAGGTCGGCCCCCCGGCCCCGCACGCCGATGATCGCGATCCGCACGCGGTCGTTCGCTGGGAAACCCGCCGCTCGACCGGTGAGGCTGGCCGCGCCGATCAGGCCGGCCGTCCCAAGAAACGTTCGACGGTTGACTGGGCTCATGGTCGGGGCTCCTTCACTTCAAGGCGGGGTGTGACCGAAATGTGGGAGGCGCGACGCGACGCGACGCGTTCAACGCATGTCCGAGGTTAGCCGGTCGGCGATCGCCGATGCAAGTCAAACGCGCTGCGGCGCGGGTCGGGTTTGTTTTGCGGAACGACGGGGCCGGTGCTACGATGCCCGACCACCGGGGATCGCGACCGCGCCTGGCCGTTTGACATGAAAGGTCGAGAACATGATTGTTCGACAATGTTTCCGCCCTTGGCACTTCTGGCTCGCCGTCGCTCTCGCGATCCTTCCGATCGGAGTCGCTCGATCCCAACCCCCTTCCGCCAGGCCGACGCCCGCCGAGTACGAGGTCCACGTCGAGAAGAACGTCACGATCCTCGCGAGGGACGGCGTGAAGCTCTCCGCGGACGTCTATCGACCAGCCCGGGACGGGAAGCCCGTCGAGGGGCGGTTTCCCACGCTCCTGACCCGAACCCCCTACGACAAGTCCGGCGCCGAGCGCGAGGGACGTTTTTACGCCGAGCGCGGCTACAACGTCGTGGCCAACGACGTTCGCGGGCGCTACGCCTCCGAAGGGGTCTGGCGGCTGATCGCCGACGACCCCGCCGATGGCTATGACGTGGTCGAATGGATCGCCGCGCGGCCCTGGTCCGACGGCAAGGTCGGCACTTTCGGCACAAGCTACCCGGGAGGCACGCAGCACGCCCTGGCCGAGATGAATCCGCCGCACCTGACCACGATGGTGCCCGTGGACGCGCTTTCCAACTGCGGCGTCAGCGGCATGCGGCACGGCGGCGCGTTCGAACTGCGGTTCATGAACTGGATCTTCAACACGGGGGCCCCGAATAGCCGCCCCGCGCTGGCCGACGAGCATCTTCGCGCGGCCCTTCAGGAGAACGGCCGACGCATCCGGGAGCATGTCCAGCGCCTTCCCGTCCGACCGGGAACCACGCCGCTTCGAGTCGTCCCGGAATACGAGAGTTGGCTCGTCGACGCCCTGCGCAGCGGCCCGGAGTCTCCCTTCTGGAAGATCAAGGGGATGTCGGTGGTCGACCACGTCGCCGACTACGCCGACGTGCCGGTCCTTCACGTCACGGGCTGGTACGATTCATGGACTCGACAGGTGAGCATGAATTACGAGTCCCTCTCGAAGGCCAAGAAGGCCCCCCAACGCCTGACGATCGGCCCCTGGGTCCACGGCAGCCAGGGCTCGAACGTCTCGGGGGAGGTGGAGTTCTCCGCCGACGCCGCCATCGACCTGCTCGCCTACCGCCTGCGCTGGTATGACCGCTGGATGAGGGGGATCGCCAACGGGGTCGGCGAGGAAGCACCGGTCTGGATTTACGTGATGGGGACCGGGGACGACAGCCGTTCCCCGGCGGGCAGGCTGCGGCATGGCGGGTTCTGGCGCGCCGAGCGCGAATGGCCGATCGCGAGGGCCAGGCCCATGACCCTTTACCTAGCCAGTGACGGCCGGCTCACCGACGCTCCGGCCTCGGAAGGATCGCAGACCTATACGTTCGACCCGGCCGAACCCGTCCCCACGATCGGCGGCAACATCTCCTCGAACACGCTCCTCATGACCAACGGCGGCTACGACCAGCGACCTCGCGACGACACCCACGCCGCGACCGACCGGCTCCCGCTGTCCGAGCGACGCGACGTCCTGGTCTTCCGAACCGAGCCGCTTAAGTCGGACGTGGAGGTGACGGGCACCGTCAAGGTCACGCTCTGGATCTCCTCGACGGCGGTGGATACCGACTTCACCGCCAAGCTGATCGACGAGATCCCGCCGGGTCCTGGGAATCCCCTGGGGTTCGACCTGAATATCGGCGACTCGATCCTCCGCACGCGTTATCGCGAAAGCCTGGAACGCCCGAAGCTACTGGAGCCTGGGGAGGTCGTGCCGATCACGATCACGCTTTATCCCACGTCGAACGTCTTCAAGAGGGGTCACCGGATTCGGATCGACGTGTCCAGCAGTAATTTTCCCAGGTTCGACGTGAACCCGAACACCGGCGACGCCCCGGGCGCGTTCCGAAGGATGATCCGGGCGGACAACACGGTTCACCACGGCGGCGCTCGGCCCTCGAACGTGGTGCTGCCGGTCATCCCGTCGCGGTGACGGACGCGATCGCGGTCAATCGTCGGATCCAAGGAACCGACCGCCGTCGACCCGATAGCGACCGCCGGTGGCGAAGTCGGTCCCCTCGACGAGGTACAGGATGAGCCGGTTGAGGTCTCCCGGGGTACCGATCCGGCGCAAGGGGGTCGCCTCGACCACCGCCTGGATCTCGGCGTCGGTGAGGTCCGGCGGCGGATCGATCATGGCGGGCTGGACCAGGTTCACCGTGACCTCCGGCGCGAGTTCCCTGGCCAGGGCCATGGTGAGTGTGGCGAGCCCCCCCTTGGCCGTGAGGTAGGGCAGGTAGTGCCGGTAAGGCCGCTCCGTGGCCCAGTCCCCCACGATCACGATCTTGCCCCTCAGGCCGTCGGTCGGCCTCTGAGTTCGCATCCGCTTCGCCGCCGCCACCGAGGTGAAGTAGGGGGCCGCCAGATTGGTCGCGATCAGCGCGTCGAAGTCCTCGGGTTTCAACGTGTCGAAGCGCGTCTGACGATAAACGCTGGCCATGTTCACCAGGACGTCGATCCGACCGAACGCCTTGGCCGTGGCCTCGACGGCCGCCTCCGCCTCCGCGGCCTGGGTCAGGTCCGCCGAGACGGCCAGCCCCTTCACGCCCCTGGCCCGAACCTCCGCCACGGTTTCCTCGATCACGTCCTTGCTCCGGTGATAGGTCATCGCGACCGAGGCTCCGCGCTCCGCGAACAGCCGGGCGAGGTGCGAGCCAACCCGACGCCCCCCGGTGATCAGCACCGATCTCCCCTCCAGGATCATCGCGACCTCCACGGAACGTCGGCCACACCCTCGCGACGGTTCACCGCCCTGGCGAGCACGAACAGGGCGTCGCTCAATCGGTTCAAGTAAATAATCAACAATGGATGAACGTGCTCGTCGCGCGTGTGGTTCAGTCCGACCACGAGCCGTTCGGCGCGTCGGCAAACGGTCCTGGCCAGGTGGACGAAGGCGGCCCCGGGAGCGCCCCCGGGCAGGATGAACCGCGTCAGCGGAGGCAAGTCGGCCTCAATCGTGTCGATGGCCCGTTCAAGGCGTTCGACGTGATCCGATGTGATCATGTTATGAAAGTTTCCGTCGGGATTCGGATCGGCCAGCGCCGACCCGACCGCGAACAGTTCGTCCTGGATCGTGGCCAGGAAGGCGTCCGACGCGGCGTCCAGATTCTGGGACCTGGCGACGCCGATCGTGGCGTTCAGTTCGTCGACCGTGCCGTAGGCTTCGATGCGCAGGTCGTTCTTCTGGACCCGCCGGCTGCCAAGCAGTCCGGTCGTCCCGTCGTCGCCGGTCTTTGTGTAGATTTTCAAGACCAACCCTCACTTCCCTCGCGGA
>JBFWRA010000537.1:0-4389 GCA_050249155.1 Isosphaeraceae bacterium
CGTCGTTCGACCACTCGGTTTCCGCCCAGTACCCGCTGGATTGGAAGCGAACGGTCGCCTTCGCGCCGCACCAGGACACCGCGGCGATGGTTTACCTGAACACCACGACGCGACGCCCAGGCGCGCCGCTGTCGAGCCCTCGACTGGTCGACGACGCCAGGGCCCTGACCCGCGGAGCGCTCGCCGAGGCGCGTCACCCAGAAACCGAACAGCCGCTGTTCCCCCTGGTGATCGACACCGCGAGGGAGTATGGGATCGACCCGGATCGCGAGGGGTACCCGGATCTGATCGCCCTTCCCGACGAGAACTACTGGGTTCGGACCAAGCTGGCTCCCGGCTCGTACTGGGTCGAGCCTGACGCGAACCTGCCGGGGACCCACCGTCCGGAGGGTGTCGTCGCCCTCCAGGCCGAAGGGGTGACCCCTGGCCGAAATCTCGCCGCCGACCTCCGCGACGTCGCTCCGACGGTGCTCGGCCTTTTCGGCCTTCCCCAGCCGGCCCACATGGAAGGGCGTCCCCTGAACGTTGGGGGAACGGTCGCGGGCTTCCGGAAGGACGAGCCCTCGTCGCCGATCCTGGGCCCTCACACCTCGGAGTTCGAGTACACCCCCGAGGAGCAGGCGATCATCGAGCGGCGGCTGGCCGATCTCGGCTACCTGGAATGATCCTGGCGCCGAGCCGGCCCCGCGTGTTCAGATGTGGTCGAGGCGGCGTCTGGGACTTCTGGCCCTGCTACAGGCCCGGCAGATCCCGGTGATGACGAAGCGGTGGCCGACTCCTCGAAACCCGTGCGCCGCGCAGATCGTTTCCCGGACGCGACGGATCTCGTCGTTGCGAAACTCCACGACCTCGTTGCACTCCGAGCAGTGCAGGTGATCGTGGGAAGGGTAGCCGTAGTCGTGCTCGTAGGCGGTCCGGTTCGTGAGCCGAAGCTCGCGAAGCAGACCCGCCTCGACGAGCAGGCGGAGCGTCCGGTAGACGGTCGAGCGACTGACCTTCTGCCCCGCGTTGACGAGGTCGGACACCAGCTCGTCGGCGTCGAAATGCTTGTGATTCTCGAAGACGTGGCGCACCAGCAGCCGACGAGGCTGAGTCAGCTTCTCGCCTCGAATCTCCAGAAACTCTCGGAATTTCTGCTCGGGGCTCTCGGTCACCGCGACCGGGCCGAGAGAAGCGGTTTCAGACACGTGAATCGTCCCCAGCCCTAGGCGAGTCCGGCCCGAATCTCGCGGGCCGATCTGGCTTCAAGAATCATTCTTGATTGTAACGCCCCCAGCGAGCGTCTTCCACTCGGGAGCGCCCTGGTTCTCGGCGCTTTCGGCGCGTCACCAGCCTGGCGCGGCCACCCGATCCTCGGGATCAAGGGCCTTCATTCAGTCGGATCGGCGGTGGCAAGGGGGCTGGCGCGACCGACGTCGGGCTCGCGAGGGGGGCCTCGCCGGGGATCGTCGGGCTGATTCTGGCCTGAAGTTGGTCGAGGGCGTCCTGAAGTCGCTTGACCGAGGGGTCGCACCCCTGGCTGTTTCCGGAGAACGAGAAGGCGTTGGCGCGGAGCCGCCCCAGGCTTCGCTCGAAGAGGGTCACATGAACCTGTTCGACGAAGTCGGTGGGCGGGCCGCCGCAATGCCCTTTGACCCGAAACAGGTCGTTGGAGTCGAGCGCGCCGAGCAGTCCGCGGAGCGATTCCCTGCCCAGCGAGTGGACTCCCGCGCTATCGATCACGGTTCCGTCGGCGAAGACCTGGAGAAACATCCCGAAGGTCTGGCCGTCGTCCGACCGACCGAGGGTGACCCGGGTGACGATCGGGTCGGAGTCGGTCACGGGCCGACTGACTCTGGGCTGGGGCAGGAGCCGAGGGGAGACCGAAGCCCCTTCGACGGGATTCCCTCCTGATTCCGACCGCGTCCCCAGTTCCAGGGGGCTCGGAGGCGGAGCCACCGAACTTTCAGGCGTCGATCCCTCGACGGGCGGGGGCTGAAGTCCGGGCGCGGGGCGGAAGGGCTCGAGCCTCGCGGGAAGACCGGTCGACGGGGCGGTGGTTCCTGGGTTCCCCCCCTGCCGAAAGATCTTCCCAAGAAAGCCGGGCTCCTGCGCCTCGGCGGTCGCTGGTCCGGCCAGCGGGGACAGGACCAAAGCCAGGGCGAGAACGAGTCGGTTCGGCCTGGAGAATGGGCTTCGTTTGGCGAGCATCGCCGACCTCCTTGTCGGGTGGTGGTCGAGACCGGGGTCTCCCGCGTTTCACATCGCGACGACGCGGTAGACTTCCTCCACCGTGGACGTCCCTTCGAGAACTTTATCGACCGCGCTACTCTTCAACGTTCGCATTCCCAGGTCCATCGCGACCCGGCGCAGGATGTCCTTGGGGATCTGCTGGAAGATGAGCTCGCGAAGCTCCTCCGTGATCTCCATGATCTCGAAGATCCCGGTGCGGCCGAGGTAGCCGGTCTGGAAGCAGGCGGGGCATCCGACCCCCTTGTGGAGCGTCAGACCCTCGTATTCCTTGGGGTCCAGGTCCAGGGCCGCCAGGGTGTTCGCGTCGGCCGCGTAGGCGACGCGACAGTACGGGCAAATCTTCCGGATCAGGCGCTGGGAGACGACGCCAAGGAGGCTGCTGGAGAGCTGATAGCCGGGAATACCGAAGTTGTAAAGGTTCCCGATGGTCCCGGGAGAATCCGAGGCGTGAATCGTGCTGAAGACCAGGACGCCGGTCAGCGCGGCCCTGATGCCGATTTTGGCGGTCTCGTCGTCGCGAATCTCGCCGATCATGATGACGTCGGGGTCCTGGCGCAACATGGCCTTCAGTCCGTCGCTGAAGCCCATGTCCCCGCGGTGGTCGACCTGGGCCTGGTTGACCCCAGGGATGCGATATTCGATCGGGTCCTCGATGGTCATCACGTTGCGGGTCGGGAGGTTGACCTTGCCGAGGCAGCTATAGAGGGTTGAGGTCTTCCCCGCGCCCACCGGGCCCGCGACCAGCACCGCGCCGTAGGGCTTGGAGATCAGGTCGGTGAGCCGATGCGCCTGCTTGGCGGACATGCCCAGGTGGTCGAAGGTGTGCGTGTCGCTGAGAGATTCGTGGACCCTGACCACGACCTTTTCTCCCAACGCGGTGGGGAGCGTCGCGATGCGAAGGTCGCGGGGCCGGTTCGCGTGGATGATCGTCACCCGGCCGTCCTGGGCGTGTCGCTTCTCGACGATGTTGAGGTTCGACATGACCTTGATCCGGCTGATGACGGCGGTGGTCATCCCGGGTTCGAGGGTCAAGACGTCCTGAAGCTGCCCGTCGATCCTGAAGCGGATGCGCAGGCCGTTTTCCTGCGGATCGAAGTGAATGTCGGTGGCCCGGGAGTCGATCGAGCGTTCGAGGATCAGGGTGACCAGCTCGGCCAGTGGGGCTCTGGCGGCCAGTTCGACCAGCTCGTTTCGGACGTCGCGCTGTTGTCGGGTGCTGTCGGGGGAGATGGGAAGCGGCGAGACCCCGCTTGGTAGCGTCAGGGTGCCGTTCGGGCCCTGGGCGAGGCTGGCCAGGTGTTCGAACGCCAGGGCGTTGAGGCGTTCCGTGGAGATCAGGTTGAGTTCCAGGATGGCCTGGCGAAAATCCCGGTGGTTGTCGACGGCGTAACGCTGCGCTTCCTGGACTTGCTCGGCGTTGATGATCCCGCTCTTCAAGAGGACGGTGACGAGGCTCTCCTCCGCCTGTGTGAGTCCCCGGGTGGGCGGGTTCGCACCCGTCGCGTCGCCAGTTCGTGAAGGTCGATTCTGTCCCGATTTTGGATCCAACGGAGAGCTCCCGGAAAGGACGAGGGCCACCCTCGCGCGACGTCAGGTCGTCCGCCGATCCGCGTGTCCGTCGGCGTGAGGGGCGATCGCCGCCAGGTCGCCTCACCTTCCATGGGTATCGTCAAACGGCGACGACGACATCTAGTTATGGAATGTGGCGGGGTAAAACGCAAGCGACCGCGCGTCCCTTTCCCGCCCTGGAAGCGGGAATGGAGACGAGCGGTCCCTGGTCGCTCACGTCCTCTCGGCGATTTCCGCCTTTACCAGCCGTGCAATTCATCCATGAGGCGGTCGAGGGCCAGTTCGAGCTTCGCGGGCGTCTCGTAGACCCCCGAAGCGATCTGTTGACGGATCTCCTCGACCCGTTCGTGACGGATCTCGGGCAGTCGACTGATCCCGTCGAGCATTTGCCCCAACGGGGAGATCTCGACATGGTCGCGGGGCGTGCCCGCCTGCACGGTCTGCCCCGCGTCGACACTGAACGCGGCCAGCCGCGGGTAAATGGGTTGGGGGCCTTGAGTTACCCCTGCGCCGTAGACTTCCATGTGTGCCTCCCCTAATGGTGCTCAGGCCGGCGGCTCCTCCACCGACCTTCCCGGGCGTTGCGTG
>JBFWRA010000538.1:0-4387 GCA_050249155.1 Isosphaeraceae bacterium
AGGGCCGCCAGGGCCTCGCGACCGTTGCCAACGACCGTGACCTGATGGCCTCGTTTCTTGAGCAGACTGACCGCCAGTCGCTGGTTGACCGGGTTGTCCTCGGCCAGCAGCAGGTTGAGCCGGCGTCGCTCGGCGGCCGGCGAGGCCTGGTCGGCCTCGGTCGAGAGGTCGTGTTCCTCGACGCTCGCGGTCAGGCCGAGGGTGGTCATGATCGCGTCCAGCAAGGTCGATTGCTTGATGGGCTTGGTCAGGTACGCGGACACTCCCAGTTCCTGGCAACGGGCGGCGTCCTCGCGACGGTTGGCCGAGGAAAGCATCATCAGGGTGGAACCGACCAGTTCCGAGCTTCGCCCGATGCGTTCGGCGAGGGTGAAGCCATCCATCTCGGGCATCATGGCGTCCAGAAGCACCAGGGAGAACGGCGTCCCCGCGCTTCGCGCCTGTTCCAGGGCCTTCAGCGCCTCGCGGCCCCCCTCGACCACGAAGGGCTTCATGCCCCAGTTGGTGAGCATTTCCTGAAGAATGCGCCGATTCGTGGCGTTGTCGTCCACGACGAGGACGGGCAGACCATGCACCTGGACGGGCTCGACCAACCTGGGTCGCGCCGCGGCGCCCCGGGCCAGTCCGAAGCGCGCCGTGAAGTGGAACGTGCTTCCCTGGCCAAGCTCGCTCTCCAGCCAGATCTCCCCACCCATCATCTGAACCAGCCTGGCCGAGATGGCCAGGCCCAGGCCGGTGCCGCCGTACTTGCGGGTGGTGGACGTGTCCGCCTGCGAGAAGGCCTTGAAGAGTTTCTGGCGCGTCTCGGGGGCGATCCCGATCCCGGTGTCGCGGAGGGCGAAGTGCAGCTCCACCTCGTCCGCGTCGCGTCTCAGGGCCTCGACCCGGAGAACGACTTCCCCGCGTTCCGTGAACTTGATGGCGTTGCCGACCAGGTTGACGACGACCTGGCGGATGCGGTGCGGGTCGCCCACCACCGCGTCGGGCACGTCGGTGGCGATGTGGTCGGCGAGTTCGAGTCCTTTCTTGTGGGCGCGCGTGGCGAGCGTGGCGAGCGTGTCGTCCAGGGTGTCGCGGAGGTTGAAGGCGACGTATTCCAGGTCGAGCTTGCCCGCCTCGATCTTGGAGAAGTCGAGGATGTCGTTGATGACGTTGAGGAGGTGGGCGGCCGACGACTTGACCATCCCGAGGTACTCGGCTTGCTCGGGGGTCAACTCGGTGTCCAGCGCGAGTTCGGTCATCCCGATGATGCCGTTCAAGGGAGTGCGGATCTCATGACTCATGTTGGCGAGGAACTCGCTCTTGGACCGGGTCGCGGCCTGCGCGGCCACGTTGGCCTCCACCAGTTCGCGCTCGACCTGTTTCCTCACGGTGACGTCGGAGAAATTGACGACGGCCCCTCGGATCTCACCGTCGCCTCCGCGGAGGGGGTACGAGGAATACTCGACCGGGAAGGGGGAACCGTCCCGACGCCAGAAGACTTCGTGATCGACCCGGCACCCCTCGCCGTGGCGGAAGGCTCGGTAGATCGGGCAGTCTTGGACCGGGTAGGGGGAGCCGTCGGGATGGCTATGGTGAATGGTCGCGTGGCCGTTTTCGCCCAGCACCTCCTTGGGTTCGAGGCCGAGCATCCGGGCCGCCGCCTGGTTGATGAACGTGAATCGGCCCTGGAGGTCGATGCCGTAGATGCCTTCACCGGAGGATTCCAGGAGCAGGCGCGCCCGCTCCTCCGCCTCTCGGATGGCGACCTCGGCCCGTTTCCGATCGTCGACGTCGGTGTGGACGCCGACCCACTCGCGGATCTCGCCCCCATCCGCCAGGATCGGGACGGCCCGGACGAGCATGTGGCGGTACTCCCCGTCATGCCGTCGCAGGCGATGCTCGACCTGGTACAGCGACCGCGCGGCGACGGCCTGGGACCACACCCTGGCGGTGTTGGCCCGGTCGTCGGGATGGACGGCGTCGAGCCAGCCCCAGCCCCTGAGTTCGTCGAACGTCTGGCCGGTGAACGCGCTCCAGCCAGGCTGTTCGGTCTCGAACTCGCCGGACGCCGGAGTGGTCCAGACGATGGCCGAGGTCGCCTCGACCAGGGAACGGAACCGCTCCTCTCCCTCACGCAGCGCCCTCTCCGTGGTTTTCAGGTCGGTGATGTCGCGCGAGATGCCGAACGTGCCGATGAGCCGGCCGTCCCGTTCCCGGAACGGCAGTTTGGTCGTCGAGACCCACGTGACACGTCCGTCCTCCCAGGTTTCCCGCTCCTCTTTGCCGACCAGCGCCTGGCCCGTCTCCATCACGGCCCTCTCGTCGGCCAGCGCCGGGCGCGCGTGCTCGTCGGTGAAAAAGTCGAAGTCGGTCTTTCCCTCGGCCAGGGTGGAGTCGCTCAGACCGAAACGGTGGGCCAGGGACTTGTTGATGCGAGTGAAGCGTCCCTCGGTATCCTTGAAGTAGATGGAGTCCGGAACGTTGTCCAGCAGCGTGTGAAGCAGAAACCGTTCCTGAAAGACCTCCTCCTCGGCCCGCTTGCGCATCATGAACTGGCCGATCTGGCTGCCGACGGCCGTCAGCATCTGAAGCAGGTCCTCGTCGGGGTGCTGAATTTCGCCGCTGAAGACCTCCATGACGCCCAGGACGTCGTGGCCGACCACGATCGGAAATCCGAAGGCGCCATGAAGCCCCTCGCGGTCCGCGACGGACGCCCTGGGAAAGTTGTCGTCCCGGGTGACGTCGGGAATCCAGGCCGGTTGGCCGCTGGCCCAGACGCGTCCCGGCAACCCCTCCCCCGGCATGAAGGTGATCCGCCGGGTCAGCGCCACGAACTCGTCCAGCCGGGCCAAGGGGGAGTGCCACTGGACTTCGCAGCGCAACGCGCCGATCCGCAGGTCCATCCGCCAGACGGCGCCCACCGGCCAGCCCAGGCTGTCGCAGATCGCGCGGAGGACCTGTGGCAGGGCGTCCTCCAGCCTCGGTGATTCCGCCAGGACGCGCGTCGCCGTGTACTGCACGCCCAGGCGCCGCTCCGCTCGCCGACGCTTTCGATCCATGCGGTTCAGCGACGCCGCGTTCCACCAGATCAGCACCGTGAAGATCACGATGTTGGAGAGCACGTACAGGGACAACCCCATCACCTGATCCAGATAGCCGGCTTGCTGGGCGTTCCAACGCACCCAGCCCACCGCCGCCGGGATCGCGATCACCGCCGGCAACAGCCGACGCGCCATCACGCCACCGGCACCCTGACTGGTGACGACCACCATCACACCACGGTCGGGACGCGCGCAGAGAATGCCAACGCTCATCAGGGCGACCGCCACGGCGGTGTTCAGCGCCATCGGGATGAATCGCTCGATCCCGGCCAGCGCCGAGGCGCTATATGCGTAGCCGACGACGGCCAACAGGGCGATCACCCCCGTCACCATCGCCAAAACCTGGGCGACCAACACGCCGAGGCGGGACCGTGTGTTCAGCGACAGCAACCCCAGGCCAACCAGCAGCATGGCCGCCGCGGTGTTGGGCGCCATCCGGTTCGGATGGCCGGTGCGCAGGCCCTCCAGGTCGAGGAGATCCCGAAACAGGAATTGATCGGGCCCTCCGTCCCAGGTGAACACGTAGCCGCCGATTCGAATCAGGGCCAACAGCGCCACCGCCCCCGCGCAGGCCGCGCCGAAGGCGCGGACCCGGGGGCCGACCGACCCCGACTGAATCCACAGGGAGATCCCCGACAGGATGAAGGCCAGGGCCGTTCCCCCGGGGTTCATGGCGGTCATCCCGGGGATGACGCTCCGGAAAGTCTCGACGTCGAAACCCCAACCCAGCAGCACCGTCAGGCCGATCAGCACCACGGCGACGCCAGCCGCGCGCGAGAGAGTCCGAAACCGTTCACGCAAGTACGGATGGGCAGGCGTGTTCATGGCTGAACCTCGTGAGAGGTGGAGGCGAAGGCGATCGGCCTCTCGGAACTCTCCAACGACTTGCCCGCGAAAGAAAGGAAAGAATGGCGCCGTCGCGTCGGCCTTGACGGGACCGCGCCTCGGGAAGACCGACGACCCGCCTCAACCCTCGCCCTCGACCGCGAGATAACCTCGCCAGCGCCTCACGGAACGTCGAGCCGCCTTCACTTTCATTTATTCTATCCAACACCATGCCGCCCCGCGGATCAAACACGGACTTCACGAATCTCCAGGACGGCCTGGCCAATCGGTTTGCCCAGGATCGGTCCGAACGCTATGCTGTGCGCCCAAAGGCGTTCAAGCCGTGGATCGAGACCCTTTCCACCGGCGCGCGGCCAGAAAAGGGTCCAGTGCGCCTCGGAGAACGTCACGACGCACCTCGCGACGCGCGGGGCGCATCGGGAGATTCCTGTCGCGCGACGAATCTCCCCGCCCCCAGG
>JBFWRA010000539.1:0-4382 GCA_050249155.1 Isosphaeraceae bacterium
CGCGCACGACCGCCCCGGTCTCGACCATCGGCGCGAATCTCAAGACACCTTTCGCGGGCGCTTTCACCTCGCACTCGCTCGCTTGCCGCACCAGGGATTCCAGCTTTCCTTTCTCGAGTTCGAGGGCCGCCTGTCGGCGGAGCATTTCGACGTTCGCCTGCTCCACGGCGGACTTGAGTTCCTTGATCGTCTTGTCCTTCGTGAACTTCTCAAGGACGAGGCGACGCATCTGGGCCTGCTCCAGGGCGAACTTGGCCCGTTGCAGGTCGAGCTTGGCGGAGACGTTCTCGTTCAGGGAAACGGAGCCCCGCTCCAGCATTCGCTCCGACCATGCGACGCGGTCCTCAGCCCGTTTCAGGTCGGAATCCGCCAGGATGGCCGCGCCGATCGCGGTTTCCAAATCCTGCTTGTACGTGCCATCCACATATTCGACGACCGCGATCTCCGCGAGTTCCCTGTCGAGCGCCGCGTTCTGTCGCGAGGCTTCCGCCGCCTTGACCGAGACGGCCTGCGCCTTGATGAGGCTCTGAACGGGTCTCGGGTCCAGGACGCAGACGATATCTCCCTGCTTGACCGCCGCGCCGTCAGCCATCGCCTTGACGATGGTGGTTCGTACCTCCACATGATTAAACGCGCCGGGGCCGTCGCTGGACGCCCCCCCGCCCTGCCCGAGCGCGACGGTTCCGATAGCCAGGTTGAGCAGGACGACCAATCCGCCGACCTTTGACTCCACACCTGATCGCATTGTGGGACTCCCGAAGGGATTCGTCGATTCGCCCTTCCAGTCTTACGATCGTCGGATGAAACTTCCACAGTATTTCGACGGCGTTCCGCCTTGCCCTGGGTACGCGTTCGGACCTCGTCCGTGGTAGGCTTGGGAGCAAGCTGAGAATAACGTCCCGATTTGTGAAATAAGGAACCGGCCGGACGCAACTTCCCGACTTCGGCCACCGGAGGCGGTTTGGGGTGGCTAGGGTCTCGGTACTCCGAGACCCTGGGCTTTCAGTGGTTCCGCCGGGGTCTCGGTGTACCGAGACCCCAGCCATCCCTCGCGGGCGTTTCGGGAACGTGTTTCCAGCCTATTCCCAAGCCGAGGGTGCCACGTGGTTTGGGACTCCAAACCCGTGCCGTTGGCCATCGCGGAAACCTACAAGTTCGGAGTACCGAACCATGTGGCACCCCGATCGATCGAGAAACCGGGACGTGATTCCCTGCCTATTCCTTGGGGAAGTTCAGAAGGCCCTCTCCGACGATCCCAGGACAGCGCTCGCACTCTTTTGAAGACCCATGCCCCTCGAAATTCGTCCCCTGACCGCCAACGACCTGCCCGACCTGCGTCGGTTCCTGAACGAGGGCTTTCACGCGCCCGAGGATTCCACGTTCGCGGCGGAAGATGTGCTGGCATGGAAATACCTGGACCCTCGCGGAGCGGAAGCGGGTGAAGCGCCCCGGAGCCTGCTGGCACGCGTCGCCGCCACCGGTCGCGTGGTGGGACACGTCGGGGTCTGTCCGTCGCGCTGGCACGGCGGGGGATTGCCCGCGCGGGGCGTCTCCACCCTCCACATGATGGACTGGCTCGCGTCGGCGGACGCCGCGGGGGTCGGGGCCACGCTGATGCGACGGGCCCACCAGGCGACGGAAACCCAGTTCGGCCTGGGAGGGAGCGCGGCGGGACGCGGGGTCATCGATCGTGGGGGATACGGCCTGGCCCAACAGGTTCCGGTTCACACGCGCGTCCTTCGGCCGTTGTACCGGATGAGGGATCGCGCGTGGTCCCCGGCTGGCCGCGCGCTTCGCGCGGCCAAGGACGTCGCGGGGCGCGTGCGACACCCCGCGCGTCGGTCGAAGGTTTCGGTGCGACCACGACGCGTGGAGTCGTTCGGGACCGAGGTCCTTCCCCTGCTTACCGCCTACGAGAACAGGGCCCTGTTCACGACGCGCGAACCCGACCTGCTCAATCATATGCTGCGATTTCCGAGAGGAGGACTGACGGGTTGGCACCTGGAATTCGAGGATCGGGTGATCGGTCTAGCCTTGCTGGCGGTCGTCAGTCAGGAAAACGGTGTTCGGGTCGGTCGGCTCGCGGAGTGGTTGCTCGCGGAGGAGGACCCCGCGTTCTGGCACGCCTCGGCGACGGCGTTGACCCGCGAACTGACCCGGCAGGGGGCCGACCTCGCCCAGGGATTCGCGAGCACTCCCTGGGCTCAGCGAGCCCTCGTCGCGTCGGGGTTCGTCGAGACGCACCGACTGGAGTTCCGGCTCAGGGATCGCTCGAACCGGCTCCCCGCGGGCGTTCCATTTCATCTCTCACCCCTGGAAGCGGATTACGCCTACGTTTAACGATCCGGTTTGATGGCGACGCATGCTTATCAAGAACAAACGCGACTTTCTGGCCAGGGGATTGCGGGCGACCGGCGCGCTGGACCTGCTCGAACGCTGGGCGAGTCGGCCGGGTCTCCTGGTGCTGACGTACCATCGGATCGGCGACCCCTCCGCGACCGATTTCTACGCCCCGGTGGTCTCGGCCACGCCCGAGGGGCTCCGCGAACAACTCAGGCGACTTCGGAGAACGCGACGTGTCTTGACCCTGGAGGAGGCCACCGAGATCATCGCCTCGGGCTCGCCCATTCACCGCTCCGTGGCGCTCGTGACGTTTGACGACGGAACCAGGGATAACGCCGAGGTCGCCGCGCCGATCCTTCGGGAGGAGGGGGTTCCCGCCACGTTCTTTCTACCCACGGGTCTGATCGACGAGCCCAGGCTACCCTGGTACGATCACGTCGCCTCGGTCCTCAACCAATCCAAGGTGAGAATCCTTCGACTCGACCGACCCGAGCCGATGGTCGTCGACCTGGCCCAGGTCTCCAAGGCCCAGGCGATCGCGCGGGTCGTTTGGGCCTGTCTGGCCGTCGATATCGACACCAACGACGAGGCCGGCGTCCTGGCGCACCTTGAGGAACGCGCGGAGGCGACCCTCGATGCCACGGCGACAGGACGAGAATTATTCATGTCATGGGATGACGCCCGGGCGCTGATCCGCGCCGGCCACTCGGTCGGTTCGCACGCCCACAGCCACCGCAAGCTGAGCGCGTTGCCCGAGGCCGATCAACGAGATGAGCTCACCAGGTCGAAGGCGATCCTCGAGACCAGGCTTGGGCGGGAAGCGCGGACGCTGGCCTACCCGTACGGCTGGCCGGGGGCGTATGACGAGACGACCCAACGCCTGGCCAGGGAGGCGGGGTATCGGGTCGCGTTCGCATCGATCGAAGGGGTGAATCGGCCGGGGGCGATGGACCCTTTCGCGATCCGCCGCCTCAATATCGGTTCGACCGATTCTCCCGTCATGGTTCGCGCCAGGATCGCGCTTCAGAGCGCCTTGGGGCGCTCACTCGTTTGAATCCTGGGCCCGTCGATCAGCTCCCCGCCTGGTCGAGGGATTGATTCAGGAACAGGAGGTAGTAATGGAAGACGTCGGCCACGGGCGCTGCGCGCTCGGCACGGATCTGGCCGAGCGCCTTCTGGCCGTAGACGATCAGCTTGGCCTTGGCCAGTCCGACCGCCCCCGACTTGGCCTTGCCCTGGGCCTTGATCTGCGCGAAGACCGTGGCCAGGGCGTCGTCGGCCTCGGCGCGTTCCGAGGCGACCTCGGCGTGGTTGGGGGCGTCCCTGGGCCAGTCCAGCCGGCCGGCCGCCGTGAAGAAGGAGTCCAGGCGGGCGACCTCACGCGCGGGGGGCGTGGCGCTCGCCGGCTGATCCGGGGTTCGCGAGGGCGGGCGGATCGGCGCGTAGGGGGTCAGCGCGGCCCGGGAACTGAGGCTCTGGTGGGTTCCCAGGTCATAGGTGGAGGAGCCAGAGAACTCGCGGACCCGGTTGAAGTAGGCGTTGGGGCTCGCTCGAAGGTCGCGGGCCGCGTGCCCGACGTTGTTCCGGGTCGCGGTGGCCGCTCCGATCGAGGCGTTGGAGCGGTCGTAGAGGAAGTTGGTCGAGCTCGGGACGTAGTTGAAGTTGGGCGTGAACACGCCGAAGCCCCCCCCGAACCCAACTCCAAACTGCGCGCGAGCGTTCTCGGCGGGAGGGAACGCCGCGAGCGCGACGATCCCCGCGGCGAGACCGACCCTTCTCCGAAGTTCTCGACGATTCATCGGATCAGAAACTCCGTGATGGATTGAGCGTCTCGGGCCGGTTTCAGGGCTTGGGCTGGCCTTGGGTCTGGGCGTCGCCGACCGCCTCGCCCACCGCGTCCATGAGCCCCGCGGCGGTGAGGTCGAAGGTGATGACCTTGCCGTCCCGGCCGACCAGGACGCTGGCGGGGATCTCCTTGACGTCGTACGTCTTCGCGAAGTCGGCGTCCCCCTGTCCATTCATCACCGAGGGCCAGGGAA
>JBFWRA010000540.1:0-4378 GCA_050249155.1 Isosphaeraceae bacterium
CGGTCCAGATCGCCAGGCACCAGGGGGGCAGAACGGCGACGGAGACGAAGTCCCTGGCCAGCGCGTCGTCGGATCGGGTCATGGCCACGCAGGCGACCGCCAGCTGCAAGATGATCAGGTAGCTGACCACCAGGGCGGAACTGGTCCGACGGAAATAACTGGAACAGGCGACGCTCATCAGGCCGAAGGTCCCGGCCGCCAGAAGCAGAATCAGGTACGCCCTGGCGATCTCCGACAGCAAGATCCCGCCGAGCAAGAAGCAAAGGATCATCAGCGGTAGGCTGGAGACGATCAACAGCACGAGGAAGCTCAAGGAGCTGAGGAGCTTCCCCACCAGGATCGTCGAGGGCCTCAGCGGGCTGGCCAGGAGCATCTCATAGGTCTTGCGCTCCTTCTCGCCGGTGATGCTCCCCGCCGCGAACGAGGGGGCGACCAGCGCCACGAGGAAGAACTGGCCGAGGAAGAAAAGCTCGAACAGACGACGGGCGACCCCGGAACTGACCTGCCCCGACGAGTCCCCCGACGACGGCCAGTAAAAAAAAACCACCGCGCTGAGGAAGACGACGTAACACGCCTGGATGATGAACGCCCGGTGGGAGCGGAGGTTCACCAGCAACTCTCGGCTGAGCACAGGGTTGTCGCGAAGCAGCATGTTCGTCGCTCAAAGCCGCCGGGGGACCGATCCGTTAGTTGACGACGCCCTTGGTGATCATCATGAACACTTCTTCGAGGCTCAGAGGTTCCTCGGCGAACGACTCGATCACGACTCCCTGGCCGATGAGCTTCGCCAGGATGCTGGCCTGGGCGGAATCCTCTCCGTGGAATTCCGCGGAGATGGTGTGGTCGTAGCTGCTGACCGTGCTCACGCCGGGCTCGTCGCGCAGGATCGCCTCGGCGCGATCGGTCGAGGGATCGAGCACCCGGACTTTCAAGACCCGATGGGTCCGCAACTGCCGCTGAATATCCTGGATGCCGCCGGCGGCCAGAAGTTTGCCACGCTCGATGATTCCGATCGAAGTGCAGAAATCGGCGAGTTCCGAGAGGATGTGACTGGAGACGAGAATCGTCTTGCCCATCCCGCGCAGTTCGTTGAGGAGGGCTTTCATTTCCAGACGGGCGCGGGGGTCGAGCCCCGAGGCGGGCTCGTCGAGGATCAGGACCGGCGGGTCGTGGACCAGCGTCTTGGCCAGGCAAAGCCGTTGCTTCATGCCCTTGGAGAGCCCGTTGACGTAATCGTCCCGCTTGTGGGTCAATTCGAGAAGTTCGAGGACCTCGTTGATGATCTTCTTGCGATAAACCAGTGGGATTTGATAGGCCACGGCGAAGAAGTCCAGGAATTCCCAGACTTTCATGCCGTCATACACCCCGAAGTCGTCGGGCATGAACCCGATGACCCGGCGGACCTCCATCGGCTGGGTGACGACCGAGTATCCGGCGACCCGGCCCTCGCCCGAGGTGGGGCGAAGCAGCGTGGCCAGGAAACGGATCGTCGTACTCTTGCCCGCGCCGTTGGGGCCGATGAAGCCGAAGACCTCCCCCTGTCGGATCGTGAAGCTCAGGTCGTCGACCGCGACGAAGTCTCCGTAGCACTTCGTGAAATTGAGCACCTCGATCATCGTGGCGGATTCTCCCTGGGGTCAGCCTTCAATGGGGGAGCGGTGGCCGCGGGGGCTCGGCGGGGCGGTGTGATCTGGGCGTTTCGGATGGCCCTGCGGATCGGGTCCGGATCGTTGGAAGGGGGCCCGATCCCCGGCATTCGGGGCGATTCACGCGGGTCTTCCCGATCGGGGGAATCCGGAACCCCGAATTCCGAGGCCGGCCGCTCCGGGGCCCTGACCAGGCTATCGTAGACAGGTCCCAGCGGCGAGGGCGGGTCGCCCGTTTTCAGGTGGACGACGATCGCCATGAACCCCCTGCGCCGGTCCACGGGAGGTTCAATCAACTGGCCCTCGACGTTCCCAGGCGCCCAGGCGACCAGGCGGATTTCCCCCGAATTCTCGGGACGATCCTCGTGATAATTCCGAAGGATCGACAACAGCGCCTCGGGGTCGAAGTCGGGGGAGAGGTCCGCCGGCGGGGTTCCCGGGTCCGGCGGCTCGTCCAGCGAAACGGTCCCTCCCCTGGGAATCGTGCCTAGCCGGATCGCGTGGCGGGGTCCCCCGGCTCCGTGGTCGATGAGCACCGCGTCGCGCAGTTCCAGGTTGCTCGCGTTGACGACCCGACGGCTCCCCTCCTCGGATTCCAGGCGGATGGCTCCGTCGATCGTGCTCAGATGCTCCGCGCGGACGAAGGCGAGACTCCGGGGCTGGACGAGGTAGTCCTCCAGGGTCGGAACAGGGTACGACCGCCAGACCGTTCTGCTGACGTCCTCGCCGCGAAGCGACCGGCCGTTGTCCAGCGGAAGCGCCAGCGCGGTGGGTTCATTGGGATACGACAGTTGAAATCGCGTGCGGCCCGTGGAATAAAGCGAGAGAAATCGGCTGACGTGAGCGCGCGGGTATCCCCCGTGGATCTCGACGACGTCGATCTCGTCGACCGCGGAGTCGTAACCCATGTCGTAAGCCGCCGCCCGTTCCACGCCGACGGCGAATCCCAGAGAGAGCAGGGGCACGACCAGCCAGGCGAACTCGCGACGTCCCAGCACGTATCGACAGATCAGCCAGTTCAGGGGGACCAGGAGCAGAACGTAGGCCAGGATCACCTTCAGGACGAAGGCGGAGCTGGGAATCTTGATCCCGGAGGCTTCCTCCAGTCGCCTGACGCAGAACCTCGGCAACGAGGCGTCGTCGAACCACTCGGCCACCGCCGTTTGAGGGGATTGCACGTCGAGGTCGTTGACCAGGTCCGGGGGAAGCGCGCGACGCCGGTACACGGCCTGATCTTCCTTGAGCTGGACCTGGCTCTGCGTTCTGCCGATTTCGGGGACGTGAAGATCGCGCGACAAAATGCGGAACCAGGTGAGGTCGGGGCCGGGGAGCGCCCCTCGCGTCGACGACGGGAACCCTCGGTTGAACGGCGGAGCGGAGAGCCTGGAATCCTCGGGCCTCCGCAACACGACCCGGCGGACGAACGTGTCGATCCCCGGCCAGCTCGCGATCGCCGGGTCGTTGAGGTCGATCGCCAGCATCAGCACCCTGCCGCGGCCCACGCGCCACTCGACCCCGACCTGGCGCTCGCCCGACTCTCCCAGGGGGATCGGGACGGCTCCCTCGTGAGGGGACAATCCGTTGAGGAAGACGGGCCGAGTCGCGGCGGGTCGGATCGGAACCGCGGCGGCGTAACCGTCCGTCAGGCGCTGGATCGGCTCGGGAACGTCGATCAGGTTCTCGTCGTCGAGATTCGTTCCGCGTGGAGGAACCAGGGGCCGGTACGCCTGGGAGAGGGGAAGGAGATCGCTCTCGGTCAGCAGGGCGTTCTCTCCCGAGGCGTCGGCGGGTAGATACGCTCCGATGAAACTATCCTTCAGCACGTTGAACGGCGCGCCCGCGCCGCCATTGAGGATGAGCTGACCTCCCCAGTGCAGCCAGTCGATCATCGCCTGTTGCTGCGCGGGGTTGAGATTGTCGGCGGGCATCCCGTCCCAGATGACGTGGCTGGTCGTGCTCCAGGTCAGGGGGTGGGGCGAGACCGGGGGCCGGTCCGGTTCCATCGGCAGAACGAGCCGGTAATACCGAAGTCGTTCCAGCGCCTGAAGATCGCCGCGATCGGCATTTCGCGGATAGAGGGCCTGATAACGGTTCCAAAGCGCGAACGAGTCGCTGGGTTCCTTGGTGAGGAACAGGATGAGCATCTGGTGCGGTTCGAGCGGGCGCATGTTGGCCTGCCAGAGCTCGTCGGCTCGAATCGCGTCGGGGCGGCCCAGTTCCAGAACGACGTCCTTGGGAATCCTTGGCAACAGGATCTGAAGCCCCAGCCGACTGCGCTGGGTCTTGAGCAGTCGGGCGTCCCTCAGGTAAACGATCTCCTGGGGAAGTCCCAGCAGCGGCACGGGGGACGTTTGAAGCGTCCCCGCGTAGTCCTCGTAGTTGCTCCTGAGATCGAGGCTCAGCGTGCTCCAGTGGTTCGCCTTGACGTAGGGCAGGATGTCGAACGGGGCGACCTGGGAACGGAACAACTCCAGAGGAGGAAGACTCTTCTCCTTCCCGACCTTCTTTTTGACCTCCTCGGGGTCGGTGAGGATCTTGAGCCGCTCCTCCTCGGGCGAGGGACTCTGGGCCCTCAGTTCGGTCGCGGCCAAACCCAGGATCAGGATCAAGGCGCAAAACGGGGCGAGGGCCAGCCGGGCACCGATACTCGTCATCGCGCGTTCCCTCTTCGCGACGTGCCGTGGGAGTGGGCGCGCTCCCAACGACCGGACCGGGCTCCCGCCCGTCGAGGT
>JBFWRA010000541.1:0-4375 GCA_050249155.1 Isosphaeraceae bacterium
TCCGTTCAAGGCGAGTATGAAGGCGCTGAGGGCACTTGCAAATCGTCGCGTCGATTTTTTCGGCCGGGCGGCGCGATTCCAACACGAGGGGCGAGTTTGGCGGTCCGGAAGACCAGGCCTGTCCGCGATCCTCTCAGGCCGCGCCCTGTCGGGTGGCCGGCGGACACGAGGGGAGCCGCAGGGTGAACGTCGAGCCCTGTCCGAGCCGACTCTCGGCGCGAAGGCGGCCGTGGTGGGCCTCGACGATGTCCCGACAGACCGCCAGGCCCAGCCCCGTACCGCCCAGACCGGCGTCGTCCGGGCCGGTCTTCGTGGTGAAGAACGGTTCGAAGATCCGTCGGAGGTCGGCCGGCGCGATTCCCGTGCCGGTGTCGGCGACGCTCAGCTCGGCGGTCCTCCCCGTGGCGTCGAGCCCCACGCGCACCTTGACCACTCCCCCCTTGGGCATCGCCTGTCGCGCGTTGATCACGAGGTTCATCAGCACTTGCTGGATCTGCGCGGGGTTGACCCGCGCGTGGGGCCTGCCCTCGGCCTGGAAATCCAGGGAGACCCGGTTCTTGGTGAGGTCCTTGTTGACCAGGAGGAGGACTTCCTCGGCGAGCCGGACCAGGTCGGTCGGCTCGTGGCGGTCGGCCCGGGGCCTGGCCAGGCCCAGCACTCCGCCGGTGATCGCCGCGGCGCGCTGGGCACCCTCCAGGATCTTCTCGAAGGCGCGTTGACGATATTCGGGGTCGGGGTTCCGCATCCCCAGCTTGGCGTAATTGAGGATGGGGGTCAGGGCGTTATTCAACTCGTGGCAGATTCCCCCGGCCAGCACCCCCAGGCTGCTGACGCGCTGCAACGCGACGAGCTGCCGCTTCAAAGCCTCGACCTCCTCGATGGTCGGCATCGACGCCGTCATCACCGAGACGCGCGGAGCGCGGGGCTTCGCGGCGTGGGGCGTCGGAGGAGTGAGCGGCTCTTCTGAAGTCGATTTCGCCATGAGTTCCTCACAACCCGAAACACCCCGAGAACCTGTCCCCGTCCCCCCTTTCGTATCGGCCGGTCCGGTGGCGAGGATGAGTCCCCAGGAGACGATCCGGCGAGTCGCCGGGCCCCAGGACGACCCGACGATCCACGCCAACGCAGTCACCCCAGTTTCCGCGAGGAAACGGGGAAGAAAGACCGGCTGGGAGAACCTGAACGGTTCAGGCTCGGGTCGCGCGGGTCGTCCAGGGTGCCCGCAGGTTCATGGCCGGTAGAGCCCCTGGGCGTCGATGTAGGCTTCGACGCCGCGGGGGACCAGGTAGCGGACGCTTCGCCCCTCGGCCAACCGCCTGCGCAGGTCGCGCGAGGCGATGCCGATGGGGGGGACCGACACCGCGATCAGGGCGTTGGCCGCCGGGCCGAAATCCGGAAGTTCCCCCGGGTCCACGGGATTCACGTCGATCCCGGGGCGGTTCACCACCACGATGGTGGCCAGCCTGGCGATCCCCTCGGGACGTCGCCAGGAGGGCAGGTCGACGAGGCTATCGGCCCCGATCAGAAAAAAGAACTCGTCCCCGGGCCGCTCCTCGCGGAGCCTGGTCAAGGTCTCCACGCTGTAATGGGGCCCAGGGGTTCTGGCCTCGATCTCGGAGACCTCGAAGGCGGGATGACCCGCCACGGCGATTCTCGCCATTTCCAGCCGATGGCCGATCGCGGTCCGCTCTCCCGATTTGTGCGGCGGGGCGGCCGTCACGATGAACCAGACCCTGTCCAACGCGCAGGCTTCGCGGCACTGCTCCGCCAGGATCAGGTGGCCCAGATGGATCGGGTCGAACGTGCCGCCGAAGAGGCCAAGTCGCATCGCTCCGCGCGCCCCTGGGTTCGTTCCGCGTCCTGGACTCGCACGCCCGGACGGGTGTGGACAGACGTGCAGAAATCGTGTGTAGTGGACGCGGCGAGTGGTCGAAGAATCGGAAGGGCCAGGCGGCCCTTCCCCCACGCTCGCCCGACGATAGGCCCCGCTCATGAGCGTTGTCAACGGCAAACGCCAGTCGGCCTGGTTCGGGGTCGAGCCCGACGACGACCCCGGCGCGCGCTCCCGTGGCGACGGGATCCACGGACCGTTCGTCGGGGTGGTCTTCAACCGGCCGCTGGACCAGGTCTTCACCTACCGGGTGCCTTCGAGGCTGGCCGAGATCGTCAGGCCAGGCCAGCGAGTCAACGTCCCCCTGGGGAGAGGGAACAAGCCGGCGGTCGGGTACGTGGTCCGGGTCGACGAGAACCCGCCCGAGGGGGTCGAACCCTGGCGGATCAAGGAGGTGATCGAGATCCTGGACGTCCCTCCCCTGATCGACGCCACGATGCTGGAACTCACGCGGTGGATGGCCGGCTACTACGCCTGCGCCTGGGGCCAGGCGCTGGACGCCGTCGTCCCCGCCGGGGTGAAGAAGCAGGCCGGCACGCGGGTCGGCACGTACCTGGTCGTGCCCGAGGAGGTTCGCGCCCGGGTCGACGTCCTCATGGCCGAGCTTCCGCCCAAACAGGCCGAGGTGCTGGCGACGCTCCTGGGCACCGACGAGCCGTTGACGATCGCCGACGTCGGCCGGATGGCCAAGTGCGGGCCAGGGACGATCGGCACGCTCCGGCAGCGGGGACTGTTGCACACGATCAAGCGTCGAGCCCGCAAACGACCGGCCACCCCCGACCCCGCCGCGGAGACCAGCGACACCGCCGTCCGCCATCGCCCGGCGCTGACGGCCGAACAGGAACACGTGCTCAAGGCCCTGACCCCGGCGCTGAGCGCCCGGGCCTTCGCCACGTTCCTGATCCACGGCGTCACCGGCAGCGGCAAGACCGAGGTCTACCTCAGCGCGATCGAACACGTCGTGGCCGCGGGACGCGAGGCGATCGTGTTGGTCCCCGAGATCAGCCTGACCCCGCAAACGATCCGACGGTTCCAGCGCCGGTTCGCGAAGGTCGCGGTGCTGCACAGCCACCTGAGCGACGCCGAGCGGCACCGGCACTGGCGGAGCATCGCCTCGGGAGAGGCCCAGGTGATCGTCGGAGCGCGCTCGGCGGTCTTCGCCCCGGCGCGCCGGCTCGGGCTGATCGTGATCGACGAGGAGCACGAGTCCACGTTCAAGCAGGAGACGACCCCGCGGTACCACGCCAGGGACGTCGCCGTCAAACGCGGGCAGTTGGAGGGAGTGCCCGTCCTGCTGGGCTCGGCCACCCCGGCGCTGGAGTCCTGGCGGAACGCCGAGATCGGACGTTACACCCGGCTGACCCTGAGGGAACGGGTCGGAAGCCGGCCGATGCCCGAGGTCCAACTGATCGACCTGCGCCACGAGAAGCCGCCGCTGGCGGGGCTGAGCGAGCCCCTGCGCCAGGCCATGATCCTCACGCTGGCCGACAAGGGGCAGGTGATCCTGCTGCTCAACCGCAGGGGTTTCCATACGTTCGTGATTTGCCCGAACCCCTCGTGCGGCCAGGTCCTCAAGTGCGACGCCTGCGACGTGGCGTTGACCTACCACAAGCAGCGCCGGTTGCTGATCTGCCACACCTGCGACGCCGAGCGCCCGCGTCCCCCCGCCTGCCCGAATTGCCGGGCGACCAACCTTCATTACGGCGGGATCGGCACCGAGCGACTGGAGCGGGAGGTCGCCCTGGCCTTCCCCGACCATCGGATTCGCCGGATGGACTCCGATACGATGCGGACCCCAGGCAGCCACGAGGCGGTGCTCTCGGCCTTCAAGGCGGGCGAGGTCGACGTGTTGCTGGGCACCCAGATGATCGCCAAGGGACTGGACTTCCCCAACGTCACCCTGGTGGGCGTGGTCAACGCCGACACCGCGCTGCATATGCCCGACTTCCGCGCGGCGGAGCGCACCTTCCAGCTCGTCGCCCAGGTCGCCGGCCGGACTGGTCGCGGCGACCGTCCTGGCCGCGTGCTCGTGCAAACGTGTTCACCCGACGTGCCCGCGATCGCCCTGGCGACCCACCACGACTACGAGGGGTTCGTGGCGACCGAGCTGCCCGAGCGTCAGCGGCTGGGGATGCCCCCTTTCGGCAGGCTCGTCCGGGTCATCGCGCGAGGGCCGGACGAACCGGTCGTCCGCGACACGATGGAGGGGGTGGCCGCCGCCTTTCGCGAGGCGGCCCCGCCCGGGGTCCGGGTCGTCGGTCCCGCCCCCGCGCCGGTGGTCAAGATCCGGAACCTCTACCGCTACCATCTCCGACTCATCGCTCCGACCCCCAGGCCCCTTCAAGACCTGGTCAAGGCCGCGGGAACCGCCGTCCCCCTGCCGCACGGCGTCGAGCTGGCCATCGACGTGGATCCGATCGGGATGCTCTGAGGCCGCCGCCGGGTCGTGTCCTACACTTGACGCGTCGGATGATTCACCGACAC
>JBFWRA010000542.1:0-4374 GCA_050249155.1 Isosphaeraceae bacterium
ACGCCGTCCTGGATGATGAACTCGTCGTCGTCGGCCCCTCCGCGAAGGGCCTCCATGGCCTCGAAGAAGACCTGGCCGTCGAGGTTGCCAAGGTCCGCTCCGGTGAGGTTCCAGAAGGTCGGTCGGTCCGGCCCGACCAGCGCGTCGTCGCCGCCGCCGCCACGGATGAGGGCGATCAGGCTGTCGGGTAGAAGCGTGAACGTATCGGCGCTCGATCCTCCAATGGCCCGCTGGACGTTCGAGAACAAGGGGACGATGGGGAAGTCCCGCCCGAAGACCGCGCCGGTGTATCGACCGCTGATCACCCAGCTCGCCTGAGCCTCGACCTCGAGGTCGTTGACGCCCTGGCCGCCGTCGATCCCTCCGTCCAGCCGCGCGCCGTCGGCGACGATGAATCGATCGTCGGCCGAGCCCGCGACCAGGCGGCCAAACCTGGTGAAGTCCAGCGTCAGGGGGCCGGCGACGACCCTGCCCTGGTTGGCTCCGTTGACCAACCACAGTCCCGGATCGGCGGTCGCCACCTCCAGGGTGTTCGCCTCGGGGAACCCGCGTCCGTCGAGGGTTCGGACCGTGAGCGACCCGCCGGGCTCGAACCGGAAGACGTCCGGCCCGATACCTCCGCCGAGCTGGCCGATCTGGACGAAACCGCCGCCGATGCCGGTCACGGTTCCCGAGTCAGGGCCGGTGACGCTCCAGGTCCTCGCGTCGTTGCCGTCGTCGTCGCCTCTCAGGACGTTCCCGCCCGCGCCGCCGTCGATCTGACCGGCGAGGGCTGAACCCTCCTCGAGGATGAACGAATCGTAACCCGCGCCGCCGACGAGGTGGCCGACGTTGACGAACCCCTCGGCGAAGTAACCCTGGGAATTGAGGACCGGCTGGCCCAAGCCGTCCAGGACGTTCCCCTTGTTCGGGCCGATCTCCCATTGGAAGCCGACGAGCGTCGCGTTGATGAGCGTGACGTCGGTGGACGTGGGGCTTGGGCCGCCGACGTATCCGGAGAGCGTGCCCCCCGCCAGCTCGACGCCGAGGGTCTGAGCCGCCGCCGCTCGGAGGATGCCGACGTTGGCGAAGCCCCCGCCGATGGCGGCCGAGGCGCCCGAGTCGGCCCCGGTCACCCGGATCGTCCCCGCCTGAGCCAGCGCGATCTCGTTGACGCTGGCCGCGCCGGTCTGAGCGCCGCCGTCGATTCGGCCCGGCACGGTTCCCCGAATGACGAAGACGTCGCGCTGAGTTCCGCCCTGGAAGTGGTTGACGTCGATGAATCGCGTGAAGGGGGTCCCGAGGGCGTTCGCCACGATCGACGCGACCACGCCCGACGATCCGTCGATGGAGTAGTAGGCCGAGGTAGCCGCCGGTCCGACGATCGTGTTCCAGGTCGAGGGCGCTCCCTGGGCCCCCCCGCGGATCTCGGGAAGGTCGGCCCTGGCGGAGACATGGAAGACGTCCGCGGCGGTGCCGCCGACGACCCTGGTGACGTTCGTGAACGGAATCGGGAGCGGATACGCGGGCACCTGGATGGTTCCCTGTCTCTCGTCCAGGAGTTCCCAGGTGGTGGGAAGGTCGGGGCCGAGGACGACGTCCTTCGGCGCGGGGGTGAACCCGTCGACGACGTCGGGACGTCCCCCCTCGATCGATCCCACGAGGCTGCCCTGGGGCCCGAAGGCGAATTCGTCGTCGCCACGGGAGCCGACCAGTGAGGCGATTTGCCGAAACGCGAACTGGATGCCCGCCGCGGCCCGGGAGACGGTCCCCTGGTTCGCGCCCGCGACGTCGAATCGGTAGCCGTCGCGCGAGTCCTTCAGCCAGAGGACGTTCCGATCGGTCGAGAAAACCTGTAACCCGCCGTCGATCCGGCCGCTGAGGGCGAGCACCCGGAACGTGTCGGCGGCGTGTCCTCCCGTGAGGTTTCCGATCCGCTCGAAGCGAGTCCCCGGATTCCCGTCGGGGACGACCGTGCCCTTGTCCGGTTCCCCCGTGAACCAGGACGTGGCGACGTCGGGACCGACGATCGTGTTGAGCGCCTGGGTATCCGCCGCGGGGGGAGGCGATCCCCACTGGCCGTCGATCAGGCCGGTGATCCTGGACTGGGAATTGGTCAGGTGGAAGGTGTCGGCGAGGCTGCCGCCGGTCAGGTTGGCGACGTCGACGAACGAGGAGACCCGGCCGTCGATCGAACCGCGATCGACGCCGTCGATTCGCCAGTCGGTCGCCACGTCGGGACCGAGGATCGTGTTCAACGCCCCGGGCGATTGCGGACCGCCGAGAAGCTTGCCGGTCAGGCTTCCACCGACGCGGAACTCGAACGTATCGGCGGCGTTATTTCCTTCCAACACGTCGATCTGGACGAAGAAGGCGACCCGGGCGTCGATCGAGCCCTGATTCTGGCCAAGGATTCGCCAGTCGGTCGCGACGTTCGGGCCCAGGATGACGTTCTCCGCCGCGGTCGGGTCGCCGCCGTCGATCCGGCCGGTGATCTGGCCGGCGGGCCCGAGGTTGAAGAAGTCGCTCGACGGGCCGCCGCTCAGTCGCCCGACCTGGACGAACCGGGAGACCCGGGAGGCCCCCGCCCCTCCCAGCGCGCTGAGGTGGACCGAGCCGGCGTCCCGACCGTCGATCATCCAGACGGTGTCGACGGTGTTCGGCCCTCGGAGCGTGTTCGCGGCGGAGTCGGCCCCGCCGTCGACGGTCCCCCCGAGGAAGCCCGAGGCCCGGATGACGAAAACGTCCGCCCCGGCGTCGCCGCCGGTCAGGTTGGCGACGTTGGTGAACTGGGGGAGCTTCGACTGGATGAACCCGGCATCGACGCCGTTGACCTCCCACGAGGCCCCCGTGGAAGGACCGACCAGCGTGTTGCCCGAGGCCAGGCCGCCGCCGTCGATCGACCCGGAGAGGCTGCCGCCCACGCCGAACTGGAAGGTGTCCGGCCCGGTGCCGCCGATCAGCTCGGCGACGCCGGAGAAGCCGCCGGCGACCGCTGGAGCGTTGCCGGAGTCACTCCCCGTGATCGACCAGTTCCCGCCCGCCGCGGGCCCCTCGATGGTGTTCTGCAGCGACGATCCGCCTCCCCGGATCGACCCGGTGAGCGATCCCAGGGCGGTGACGATGAACCGGTCGGAACGGAGGCCGCCGATCAGGGTGCCGACCCCCGTGAAGGTGTTCCGGCCCTCGTCGGTCTCGAGTGTGCCGGAGTTCGGGCCGGTGATCGTCCAGACGTTGTCGCAGTCGGGGGCCTCGTAGGAGACGTTGCCCGTCGCGGTGATGGTGTAGTTGGCCTTGCATTCTTCCTCGTCGTCGTCGTCATCGTCGTCGGGATCGTCCTCATCCTGGCGGACCGAGTCGCCGTCCTGGGGGTGGATCTCGGTACCGGGGGGAGGGCCTGGCGGTGGACCCGGCGGCGGTGGCGGTGGCGGGTCGAGGATCTCCACTTCCGTCTCGGTGGGCTAGCCAGGCTCGGGGGTCGTCCTCGTCAGGGTGACGGAGGAGCCTCCCAGGGTCCAGTTGATCGGGTTCGGGGGCAGGCCTGGCAGCGGTTTGGGCCCCAGGATCAGAGATCCACCGACGACCGCGACCGCTCCGCCGAAGAGGCCCAGACCGAAGTCGAGGATCGACGGGCCGCCGGGGTTCCGGATCTCGTCCACGTCGCTGAACTCGGTCTCGGGTTGTTCCGGGTCGTCCGGGCCAGGGGGTTCGGTCGGCGTGACGGAACCCCCGGTCGGGTCCGTGATGATGATCTTGATCGGTCGTTTGATCGGGCCGGGAATCGGCGGAGGCGGGGGAACGATCGGCACGATGACCAGGGTGTCGCGGCCCGTGCCCCCGAGCACGCGCTCCACGCCGACATAGCTGACGAGCGTTCCCGTGTTCACTATTCCAGCATGCTTGCCGGTGACCGTCCAGGTCGCGTCGACGTTCCCCGCGGTGATTGAATCGTCGCCGAGGCCGCCGTCGAACGACGTGATCGGGCCTCCCGCGGCGACCGAGGTCGTCAGCGCGTCGGCACCGCCCAGGGCGAGGATCGAAAGCCGCTCGACTCCCGCGTGAGTGACCACGTTCGCCGACGAGGTCCCCAGCGTGACCCGGTCGTTGAACGCCGCCAGGGCGTCCGCGCCCGCGGTCCCGTTGACCACCAGCGCGTCGGTTCCAGGGCCGCCGTCGATGACGCCGCCGCCGAGGGCGTCGTCGGTGATCGCGTCGTCGCCGGCGTTGCCCAGGATCGTGTCGCGCCCCGCGCCACCGATCAGGACGTTGGCTCCCGCGTCACCGGTCAGGGCGTCGTTCCCAGAACCCCCCGTGGCGTTCTCAACGCCCGAGAGTCCGCCGTTGACGCGGTCGGACGTCCCGAGCGCGAGATTCACCATGACCCCCGCCGTGAAG
>JBFWRA010000543.1:0-4374 GCA_050249155.1 Isosphaeraceae bacterium
CAAGGCGCGCGCGTCGGCCATGAGGTCGTCCCAGCCCGGCCTGGACTTGGGGAGCGATTCCAGGGTCCGCTTGAGCCGACGCCGCCACTGGGCGCGGTCGTAAGCGAAGGAATCGTCGGCCTCGCCGCTTTCGGAGGCGGCCACCTCGTCGTCCAGGCCCCAGGCCTTGGCCAGAGCGGGGTCCGGCGGTCCGTGGTGGCTCCCCAGGACTTTCCTCATCGCGTTGAAAAACCCCATCGTTCTCCTCCGGTCGTGGCTGGCCCCGACACGTCGGGGCCGTTCTGTCGCTTCAGAATCGCATCCACCAGCGCCCCGGGCTCTCGACCCTGCCCGCGAGGCGTCACAGGGGCGGGAACGGGTACGGGGCGCACCCCCTCGATCGCGAGAAAGACGTGCAGGTGGTCCATCGGGCAGCGGTAAGCGCCCTGGGCCCCCAGGTGCCCGACGGCCAGCGCGGTCAGTTCCCAGGCGAGCGACTCGTCCGCCTCCCAGACGCCCCGCCGAAACACGTCGAACCCGGTCAACTCGGCCAGCGCCCGCAGCCTGGACGATTTCTTCCGCTGTTCCTCCAGGACCGAACCGTTGGCCCAGCCCCAGACCCACGTCCGGGTCTTCACGGAGTAGCTGCCGACCTCGGTGAACGGGGTCTCGACCGGGGCGCGGTCGGCGGAGTCCTCGAATCGGAGGAGTCCGGTCGGCTGGTCGAACCACCAGCGGGCGAACCCGGAAAGGCCGAACCGGCGCTCCAGGTCCGCCTGTTTGGCCTGAAGGTCCGTGACGTTCCTGGTCACGAACGCCTGGAACTGATCGAGGGACATCGCCATGGGAGGCTCCCCTTCCCATCTCTTCGATTCCGTTCACCCGCGGCCCGCGCCGGAACGTCGGCGCCTCAGTCCGTTTCCCCGCCCGGGGGGCTGGTCGGCGCGACCGGCCCCTTGTCCTTGTCCTTATCCTGGTTGACCTTGGTGGCCCCGAAGTGCCGATGGACTTCCCGGGCGATCTCCGCGCAAAGCCGATCGCCGGCGCTATCGGCGACGTAACGCTTGTCCTGGTTCTCGGCGGTCATGACGCACAGGGCGACCGGTCCCGCCGGGCATTCGACGACCCCGGCGGCGGTCCTGGACGCGTCCACGCTGCCGGTCTTGAACGCGATCCTGGTTCCAGGGGGAAGGAACCTCGGGAACTTGTTCTTGTCGTCGCAGGCCCGAAGGTGTTTGAGCATCGCCTCGGACGCCTCGGGGCTCACCACCTCCTTGCGCCAGAGGGCCTCGAAGAGCCGGACCATCTCAGCCGCCGTGGTGCTTCCCAGGCCGAATCGTTGGCTTCGTTCGGGAAAGACCGAGGTGTCTCGGCGGAACACTTTCGAGTGAATCTTGGTGTTCGGATAGCCCATCGCCTCCATCGACTCGGCGGTGGCCTTCAGACCGATCTGGTCGAGCACCAGGTTCGTGGCGGTGTTGTCGCTGAAGGCGATCATCAGGTGGACCGCGTCGACCAGGGGAAAGCTCGCCCCTTCGGAAAAATGCCCGGTCAAGATGCCCGACCCCGGCACCTTGTCGGTTTCCCTCAGGGTGACCGGACGGGCCAGGTCGAGCGTCTTCTCGGCGGCCTGGCGGTAGGCTTCGACCATCACCGCGACCTTGATCAGGCTGGCCGTCGGCATCGGTTCGTCGGGCAGAACGGCGAAGGATTCCCCGGTGTCGAGGTTTTTGACCGCCAGGGTGACCTTGCCTTGATGGGCTTGAATCAAGGGCGAGAGCCTGGATTCAAGGGTCGGTGCCGGCGCGTCTCCCGGCCCGTTCTGGGCGAGGGTCGTCCCGGAGGACGTGAACAGGGCGAAAGGGACAAGTAAGGCGATCGCGGGGCGGGTCTTGGCTCTCACGGTCCACCAGGCTCGCGGGTTCCGGGTCGCGTTCCGACCGTCGTCGTTTCGACATTGTCGCAGGAACCCGCTCCCGTTCCAAACGGAATCCTTAGGACGAGGTTCGAGAGGTTCATCCGTGGACGGTCGACGACACGGGCGTCGGCCCTTTGCCAAAGAGCAGATAAAGGACCGGAAGCGCCAGCATCGTCAAGAAGGTGTCACAGACCATTCCAAAGAAAACGACCGTCGCCAGGGGCCGTTGAACCTCGGCCCCGACCCCGGTCGAGAGCATCATCGGCACGAAACCGAGGGCCGCCACCGTTCCGGTCATGAGCACCGGGCGGAGCCTCACCAACCTCGCTTGCTCAATCGCCTTGCGCTTGGGAACACCTCGGGCCACGCGCTGCCGAATATCGCTGACCAGCACCAGTCCCTCAAGCATCGACGCCCCCATCAGGGCGACGAACCCGACCCCCGCGGAAATCGTGAACGGAAGATCCATGACCCAAAGGCCGAAAACCCCGCCGACCCTCGCGAACAGGATGCCGCTAAAAATCATCAGCGCGTCACGCCAGGAATGGAACGTCAGGTATAGCAGGCTCAGGATCAGCGCCAGCGCCAGGGGCACCACGATCAGGAGCCGGCGTTCGGCGCGGATCATATGCTCGAACTGGCCGCCCCATTCGACGCGGTAGTCGCCCTCGAGCGTCATTTCCGAAGCGATCCGCTCCCGCGCCTCGTCGACGAACGAACCAACGTCCCGCCCGCGCACGTTGGCCTGGACGACGATCCGGCGCTCCCCCCACTCGCGCTGAATCGTCGAGGGGCCGGTCTGGGTTTCCAGCCTGGCCAGCCGGGTCAGGGGCAGTCGCTCGCCGTTGGCCGTGGTGATCAGGATTCGGTCCAGCGCCCTGGGGTCGTCGCGATACGATTCGGGAAGCCGAACCACCAGCGGGAAGCGGCGATCGGGTTCGAGCACCTCGCCGACGTGGAGTCCGCCCACGGCGCGCACGGCGTCCATGACCTGCTCGACCGAGACCCCGTAGCGCGCCAGCGCCTTGCGATCGACCGAGACGCGAAGCACGGGCAAGCCCGTGATCTGTTCGGCCGAGACGTCGGCCGCGCCTGGGATCGACTCGACGATCGCCTGAACCTGGGCCGCCTTCTCCTTGAGGACCTCCAGGTCGGGCCCGAAGATCTTGATCCCCAGGTCGGCGCGGATGCCGGCGACCATCTCATTGATTCTCAACTCGATCGGCTGACTGTAGACCGAGCGCATCCCGGGAAGGGTCGACGTCACCTCGGCCATCCTCGCGACGAGTTCCTCCTGACTGCTCCCCTTCGTCCAGCCGCCGACGGGGCTTTGGGTCAGGTACTCCCACCACCTCGCCGGGGCGCTCAGCAAGGGCGGGCGTGGCGATGGATACGTCCCCTGGCGCGGCTTGAGCATGACGTAGACGTCGGAGACCTCGAAACCCATCGGGTCGGTGGCGACCTCCGCCGTTCCGGTCCGGCTCCAGATCGACTCGATCTCGTCGGGGAACAGTTCAAGGAGCAGTTTCTCGATCTGCGTGCCGTAGTCCAGCGAGTCCTCCAGGCTCACGCTGGCCAGCCGCACGGTGTTGATCACGATCGAGCCCTCGCCGAGCCTCGGAATGAACTCCGAGCCAAGCCGAGCGCCGAGGACCGTCGAGCCCAGGGTGATCGCGGCCACCAGGGCGAGCGTCGACCTCGGGAAGCGAAGGCCCAGGCTCAGCAACGGTTGAAAGAAACGGTGCGCGAGCCGATCGACGAAGGTCTCCCTCTCGCGGGTCCGCCGCGGCAATCCCAGCGAGGCGAGCACCGGCACGAGCGTCAGCGACAGGACCATCGAACCCGCCAGCGCGAAGACGACCGTCAGCGCCATGGGCCGGAAGAGCTTTCCCTCGACCCCCTGAAGCGTCAAGATAGGCAAATAGACGATCATGATGATGAGTTCACCAAACATCGTCGGCTTGCGCACCTCGGCCGCGGCGTCGCGAATGACTTCGAGCTGGGACCGATTCCCTCGACCTTGCGCGAGCCGCCGCACGCAGTTCTCGACCATCACCACCGAGCTATCGACGACCAGGCCGAAATCGATCGCGCCGAGGCTCATGAGGCTGCCGGCGATGCCCACCCGCTCCATCATCGTGACCGCGAACAGCATCGAGAGCGGGATGGCCGACGCGACGATCAGCCCCGCCCGGAAGTTTCCCAGAAACGCGAAGAGCACGGCGACGACCAGAAGCGCGCCTTCGATCAGGTTGCGCTCGACGGTGTGGAGCACCTGGTCCACCAGGTCCGTCCGCTTGTAGACGACGTCGATCGTGACGCCCGGCGGCATCGCCTTGCGGACGTCCCGCATCGCTCGTTCCAGGGCGAGCGTGACGTCCCGCGAATTCTCACCCATCCGCATGAACGCCAGCCCGAGCACGACCTCCCCCTGGCCCCCCTCGGTCACGCCTCCGCGACGGATCGCGTGCCCGATC
>JBFWRA010000544.1:0-4355 GCA_050249155.1 Isosphaeraceae bacterium
CTCCGGAAGGGGACCCCAAGGACGGCCCCGCTCCGCGGGAGTTCTCGTCGGACTGGACCCTGGGGGAGCCGGACCTCGCGCTGACGATGCCCGAGCCCTATGAGCTGGGGCCCGACGGGGACGACGAGTTCCGGGTCTTCGTCCTGAAGACCGACTTCCCGGAGGACCGCTGGATTCGCGCGGTCGACTTTCAGCCTGGCAATCGTCGGGTGGTGCATCACGTCATCGCGGCGGTGGACGCCTCGGGCAAGGCCAGGGAGAAGGACGCCGCGGACCCGAAGCCCGGCTATTCGGCGGTTGGAGGCTTTGGCGACGGCGTCCCGCTGGTGGCGTTCCTGCCGATCTGGACCCCGGGGGCCAAGGCGTTTTTCGCGCCCGAGGGGGCCGGCTACTTTCTTCCGAAGGGGGCCGACGTCCTGATCCAGGTCCACTACCACCGTTCGGGGAAAGCCGAACTCGACGCCACCACGATCGGACTGTATCTCTCGGAGACGCCCCTCCCTCGACGGATCAACACGGGGTTCGTCTTCCCGACGATCCCGCCGCTGAAGGGGCTCCTGATGGCCAAGAAGGCCCAGGACGCGCGCAAGGCGGGCAAGCGGATCAACCTGACCAACATGCTCGAGGACGTCCTGGTGATCCCTCCTGGCGAGGCCAACTACGAGGTCACCGGCTCGACCGGCCAGGGAATGTCCGGCAGGCCCTTCCCGCGCGACGTCCTGGTGACGGGGGTCATGCCCCACATGCACTGGCTGGGCAAGGACTTCACCTTCTGGGCGGTCCTGCCGGACGAGAACAAGACCCGGGTTCCGTTGATCAAGATCGACCGGTGGAACTTCAACTGGCAAGGAACGTACCGGTTCGCCGAGCCCGTTCGATTGCCAAAAGGCTCCTGGATGGAGATCGAGGCCCACTTCGACAATTCGGCGGAGAACCCGTTCAACCCGAGCCAGCCCCCCAGGACGGTCCGATGGGGAGACGGCACCAACGACGAGATGTGCATCGGGATCTTCGAGTTCATGTCCGCGGAGAATTGAGTCGGATCGATCCGCGATAAAGTGACCGAACGACGGAAAAGTGACGGAGGGAATTCTTGATCCCGTGGCGACGCGGCCACGGTCTTGGGAAACTTTCTCCGTCACTTTTTTCTCTCCCAGGCTGACGCGGGTGACTCATGATCGACATGCACATCCACGCGGTCCATCCGGACCTTCCTGGCGTCAAGCCGTTGACCGACCTCTACGACGGCCCCGTCGAGGAGTTGGTGGAGGCGTTGCGCGAGGAGATGCGGCTGTCTGGGACGAAGGTGGCGCTGGGGATGGGGCACCTGGGGGGCGAGGGCGACGACCCGCTTGGGGTGGCCTCCACCCTCCGCGTCGCCGAACTTCTGCCGGAGCTCCGGGCGATCGGGATCGCCGACCCGACACGGACCGACACGGACCACATGCAACGCGTCGAGGCGCAGTTGCGGTCGGGCGAGATCGTGGCCCTGAAGGGTTACCTCGGCTACCTCCATCATGGGCCGGAGAGTCCGGGCTATCGCTCGTACTTCGAGCTGGCCGCGCGCTACGACGTCCCATTCATCTTCCATACGGGGGACAACTGGTCCCGCGCGGCCAAGGTCAAGTACGCCCACCCCTTGCTCATCGACGAGGTGGCGGTCGACAACCCGAACGTCAAGATCGTGATGGCCCACTTCGGCAACCCGTGGTGCGTGGACGCGGCCGAGGTGATGTACAAGAACGACAACGTATGGGCGGACGTTTGCGCGATTCTGGTGGGCGACGCCGTTCAGTTCGACACGCTCACGGCGTCCGGCTACCTGGCGCGGACGGTGGAACGAGTGCGGCACGCCATCGAGTTCGCCGAACGGCCCGACCGGTTCTTGTACGGCACCGACTGGCCGTTGGCCCCCATGAACGTTTATCCGAGCTTCGTGCGGCGACTCTTTGACGAGCGGGATCACCAGGCGGTGTTCGAGGACAACGCGAAGGCCCTGTTCAAACTCTGATCGCCGAACCAGGCGCCTCCCCTGATCGGCGGTCGAGTGCCACGAGATGATCTCTCGTGGCGAGGCCCTCGGGTACGAGGCCGCCGTGGCGGGAGGCGAGGTCATCCCCCAACCGCGGAACGACGGGCGGGCGTCCCTCGTACCGGACCCGGCCACCTGATCCGGCCGGGCCGGTGAACTTCCTCGTGACGGCGAACGCGCTTTCCGCCGCTTCCGCGGCGACGGGTGATCTCGAAGTCCCTTTGCCTGGCAGACGTCTTCGTACGGATCGAGGAGTGATCTCTCCTCGGATCGCCGCGCGAGAATGGCTCGGTCGATTCGTGCGGCGAGGTGAAACGAACGCGATACGCCCGCGCCCCGCTGGCCCTGTGGGGATTGACAAGACGATGTGGCCGCGTATTCTCAACGCGGTTTCTTCCGCGAATCACAAGTTCGGCGGCGGAGGGCTTCCGGGTGGACTTACCGATCGCGGCCGCGTGGTGCGCCCTCGGCAGGCTCACCACCGACGAAGCCATTGACGCCGCCCACACGGCGCTAAACCGTGGGACGTACTCGGAGGCGCTGGCGGCGGTGACGTTCGCCGAGCCTCTGTGGTCGGAGGTCGGCCCGCTGTTCCGACGTGCTCTCGGCGAGTTGGGCGTGGGCGTGCCCGACCGATTGGCCGCGGTTCGGCGGTTGGCTCACGACTTCGCCCGTCGGATCGTCGACGGGGAGTTGCCGCCCTACGAGGGGGCGCGGGCCATCTGGCGGGAACTGGCCTGGGAGCCGGAGGCCGGGGATACGATCCTGCCGTTCATCGGGCTGGCCAGCGAATGGGAGGACTCGCCGGAGTTCCGACGCGAGTACGAGGCCGACGTCCTCCAGGCGGCACGCGAGTTGGCGAGCGTCCCAGACGCCGCGCCTGATACCGGCCACACGTAGGCTTTCTGGAGTTCATGTCTCTCCTGTGCGGCTGGTGCGGGTGAACTGAGGCGTTATCCCTCGAAGACGACATGCGACTCGACAAGCACAGTCAATGGATCGGAGCGATCCACGCTGGGGACAAGGCGCTCTTGCGAGAGATGCTGGCGGAGGACGCCTCGCTGGCCAACTCGGCCCATGCCGCGTTCGACGATCCCTACCGGGAGGAAAGGTATCCGGTGTCGACTCTGCTGTTCGCCGTCGCGGGCCCTCCATCCCAGCAGCTTGACTGGCGGAAGATCGAGCGACGGCCCGATCTCGAGTTGGTGAGGATTCTGCTCGAAACGGGGGCGGACCCAAACGTCGAGTGTGGGCACGGATTGCCGATTTGCCACGTCCGCGACAAGGAATTGGCGCAACTGCTCATCCAATTTGGCGCGGACGTCAACCGCTGGACGGATTGTGGTGGCTCGCCACTCTTCTTCTCGGTGTGGAACGCGGATTCGGAACGGCTGAGAATGCAACTCGAATTGGGAGCGGACGTGTCGATGGGGGATCCGCGGACGGGTGAATCCGCCCTTCACGTGGCGTGCCTCCAGGTGCCTGAATCTCTCGAGCATGAAGCTTCCCTGCTCGAAGTCATCGGACTGCTGTTCGATGCGGGCATCGACCCGAATGGTCGAACGATGAGCGACGCGGAATCCTTCGCGCTCAAAGGCGGACCTCCGCTGAATGAGGATACGCCATTGCATCTCGCCGCCGGATTCAGCGGCGAGTCCATTGTCCGTGAGTTGGTCACTCGCGGGTGCGACCTCCGACTGAAAAACGGAAACGGACAAACCCCGAGAGACGTCGCCGTCAATCGTCAACGACCTGTGAACCTCGTTCGATCGCTCTGAACGAGCGACGCGGAGGGATAACCAACGCACGAGCCGGAGCCACCGACCCGGGCGTTTTCAGGTGGAGCGTTCAACGCGACGGCCGTCCCCGTTCCGCGGCGCGCTCGACGCCAGGGTGATGGGTCCGGACTCGCCGGGAGGGAGCGTCCTTCATGCCGCCGACCTATCGGTTTCTGATCGAGGCGCTGCTGATCGCCTGGCTCTCGCTACCCTTTGGGCGATTGTTTCCGGCCTTTTCGCGGGGGCTGGCTCGGACGCTTTTCAGAGAGACGCGGAGGTTCGCCTCGGCTGTACGATCCGGCCAGGGATCGCTTCGCTCCGCGGATGGGCCGCTCCCTTCATTTCCGGCGGGAGGATGACCCACCTTCGTGGCCTGCGGATCAAGCCGTGGAGCCCCGTCGAGTCGAGTTGGCTATCCCCAGGCGTTCTGGATTCGATATCATGACGGAAGGATTTGAACTTCCCCGGAATCGAACTCATGACCATCCAGCAACTCCGCGCCGCGCACCGAGCGAGCCCCTTCCGGCCATTCACCGTTCACATGG
>JBFWRA010000545.1:0-4343 GCA_050249155.1 Isosphaeraceae bacterium
GGCCTGACCGTTGGCTGCGCCCGTTGCCACGACCACAAGTTCGACGCCCTGCCCACGACCGACTACTATCGGCTTCAGTCCTTCTTCGCGGCCGCTCAGATGGTGGAGAAGCCGATCGCGGACCAGGCCGAGCGAGACGCGTTCGAGGCCGCGAAGAAATCGATCGCCGAACGGACCGCGCCGCTTCGCCAGAGGATGGCGCAACTGGAAGCCCCCTATCGCAAGGCGCTGGCGGACGAGAAGCGGGCCTCATTGACCACGACCGAGCGCGAGGTCATGGCCATCCCCAGGGAAAAACGAACCCCCGCGCAGAAACGACTCGCCGAGGGGCTCGAAACGACCCTCAAGATTTCCTGGGAGGAAGTGGCCGAGGCGGTGGCGAGGAACCCCGCCGACCACGCGGAGCGCGAAAGCCTCAAACGCCAGATTCACGAGGTCGAGGTGACCCTCCCCCGGCCCCCCGCGCACGCTCAGGCGCTCGTGGACGATCGATCCCAGGCCCCGGAAACATACGTCCATCCTCGTGGGGAGTTCCGAAACCGCGGGCCCCTCGTCGAACCAAGGCCGCCGGGGGTGATCCTGGCATCCCAGCCGGACGACGCCTTTGGCCAAGGGGCGATCACGCCGACCGAGAAAACGACCGGAAGACGGCTCGCCCTGGCCCGTTGGCTGACCCGCGCCGACAACCCGTTGCCCGCTCGGGTCGTCGTCAATCGGCTCTGGCAACACCACTTCGGGCGTGGGATCGTCGCGAGCCCGAGTGACTTCGGCGTCCGTGGAGAACGACCCAGCCACCCGCTCTTGCTGGACTGGCTGGCGACCGAACTGGTCGCCCAGGGCTGGCGTCTCAAGCCCTTGCACCGCCTGATGGTCACCTCGGCCACGTACCGGCAGGACTCGCGTCCGGGGACGGTCGAGAACGGAGCGCGGCAGGCCGAGGAAGACCCGGACAACACCCTCCTCTGGAGGATGAATCGCCGCCGACTCGAGGCCGAGGGCCTTCGCGACGCCATGTTGCGCGTCTCGGGGGAGTGGAACCCGAAGGCGGGCGGGCCAGGGGTCCTCGTCCCCATCGAAAGGGAGATTGAAGACCTCATTTTCACCGAGGCGGAGGTCGTCGATCTGTGGCCGGAGACCCCCGAGCCCTCGGAGCACCTCAGACGCTCTCTTTACCTCTTCCGGAAGCGCAACGTCCGGTACCCCATGTTCGACGCCTTCGACGCCCCGGACACTCAAACCGCCTGTCCCCAGCGCTCCGTGAGCACGCACGCGCTTCAAGCGCTGGTGATGCTCAATAGCGACTTCGCGGCGGATCGCGCCCGAGCTCTCGCGGGTCGGGTCCTCCTCGAAGGGGGAACCGAGACCGAGTCTCGGGTCAAGCGTGTCTACGAGGTCGTCCTGGCGCGGCCGCCGAAGCCACACGAGGTCGAACAAGCCCGCGACTTTCTCAACGATCAGGCGGAGCATCTTCGCGACCGACTTCGAGAAGGCCGTCCCCTGGCCCGTCCCTCGACGATCCCCGAGGGGATGGACGCGGCGGAGGCCGCCGCCTGGGTCGATTTGGCCCTCGCGATGCTCAATCGCAATGAATTCGTTTATGTACCCTGACTCGCGAAGGGAGCCCTCGCCATGACCGGTCCGCACGAACTCGACCGTTGCCCAGGCCCCTTCGGCACGCCCGCGCCCCTGTCTCGCCGCCAGATGCTGCGGACCGCGGGCAACGGCTTTGGGATGCTCGCGCTGGCGGACCTCCTGGGCAGGGAGTCCCGGGCCGCGACGCCCTCGACACCCGCCGCCAACCCCCTGGCGGCCAGGCCCGGGCACTTCGCCCCCAGGGCCAAGCGCTGCATCTTCCTGTTCATGACCGGCGGCCCGAGCCAGATGGACCTCTTCGATCCGAAGCCGGTCCTAAATCGACTGGACGGTCAACCCTTACCCCCGAGCTTCGGCAAGATCCATAGCCAGTTTCTGGAAAAGGACCCGATCTGTCTCGGGAGCCACCGGAAATTCGGCAAGTACGGACAGTCGGGCATGGACATGTCCGACCTGATCCCGCACATGCACAAGCACGCCGACACGATCGCCCAGGTTCGCTCGTGCGTGGCCGACAACGTGATCCACGCGCCCGCGATGTATCAAATGAACACGGGCCGGGTCTTCATGGGCTACCCCAGCCTGGGAAGCTGGGTGACCTACGGCCTGGGCTCCGAGAGCGACGACCTTCCGGCCTACGTCGTCATGACCCAGCCCGAGGGAACTCCGGAGGGGGGCGCACCCTGCTGGGGGGCCGGATTCCTGCCCGCGGTGTATCAGGGAACTCTCTTCCGCAACGGCCCCACGCCGATCGTCAACCTCAAGCCCTCGTCCGAATTCTCCAGGGCTCAACGGCGGCGGACCCTCGACCTGCTTCGCGAAATGAACGAGGAAGGGCTCGACCCCCACGACGCCGAGCTTTCCTCGCGGATCGCCACGTATGAACTGGCCTACCGCATGCAATCCGCCGCGCCCGAGGCCGTGGACCTCTCCCGCGAGCCGGAGTCGACCCGCGCGATGTACGGCCTGAACGACGCCAGGACCGTCGAGTTCGGCAGCCGTTGCCTGCTGGCGCGGCGACTGGTCGAGCGCGGGGTTCGGTTCGTGCAGCTTTATTCCGGCGGCGGACCCGTCGCGATGCAATGGGACGCGCACGACGACGTGGATGCCAACCATGAGAAGATGTGTGGCCTGACCGACCAACCCGTCGCGGCGCTCTTGACCGACCTGAAACGGACTGGCCTGCTCGATGAGACCCTGGTGGTCTGGGGGGCGGAGTTCGGCAGGACCCCCGCGGCGCAGAAGGGCGGGCGCGGTCGCGACCACAACGCCACGGGCTTCACCATGTGGTTCGCCGGCGGAGGGGTCAAGGGAGGCGCGATCCTGGGCGCGACCGACGAGATCGGCCTGAACGCCATCGAGGAACGCGCGCACGTCAACGACGTTCACGCGACGATCCTTCACCTGATGGGGCTCGACCACAAACAACTGACCGTGCTTCACAGCGGACGCGACGAGCGTCTGACCGACGTCGGTGGCCGGGTGCTCAAGGGACTGCTCGCCTGACCCACCCCAGTCAGCCCCGCGTCCTCAGCGCGAACGACTCCTGCCGAACCTGGTAGTGCCTCAGCCTGGCGTGATCGACCTCGTAACCCAGGCCGGGGCGGGTCGTCACGCCGAATCGGCCGGGCCCGTCCAGCTCCAGCAGGGGGGACGTGTAGTCGTCCACGAACCACCGCGCGCTCGGCTCGACGTCGCTGGGGTACTTGCAGTTGCCCAGCGTCCCAAGGTGAAGTCCCGCGGCCTGGCCGATCCCCAGCTCGGGCATCGTGCCGACCCAGCAGGCGATCCCCTCGCGGGCGCATTCGTCGTGCATCGCCCTGGCGGGGCCCAACCCACCGACCCGCTGAATCTTGAGGTTCACGATCCGACAGGCCCGCCGCCGAATCGCCTCGCGCAGTTTCTCCATCGAATCGGCCGACTCGTCGATGCAGACGGGCGTGGCCACCGCCCCCTGAAGCGCGGCCAGACCGTCCAGGTCGTCGGCGGCCATCGGCTGCTCGAACATCAAGAGGTCGAACTCGTCAAGCTCACGAAATACGTCGATATGCTCAATAGTATAGGCGGCATTGGCGTCGACCATCAGCGGTAGTTCGGGGCCGAAGTGCTGGCGGACGGCGCGCACCAGTTCAAGATCATGACCTGGCTTGATCTTGATCTTGACGCGCCGATACCCTTCGGCCATGTGGGTCTCGATGGTCTCCAGAAGTTCGACGACGGTGGGGTAAAGCCCGACGGCCAGGCCCGACTCGACTCCCAACGCGGACTGTTCCGGCGACGCGCCCAGGAGCCCTGAGATCGAGAGGTGCCGCGCCCTGGCCAGAAGGTCCCAAAGCGCGGTCTCGGCGCCGGCGACGGCGAATCGGCTTCCGGCCCAGGTGGACGCCAGGGCCTCGATATCGGCGGGATTGGCCAGGGTGCGTCCCAGAAGCGACGGAGCGATGCGCGACGTGAGGTCCTCCCAGCAACCTTCGGGGGTGTCCTGGGAGTAGCCGAATGAGGCCGCCATGGGCGAACTCTCTCCCTGCCCGATCCCCGTGGCGGTCTCGATCGTGACGAGGATGGCGTCCTTGATGGCGACTTCCCCACCGGAGATCCGGAACGGTTCCTTGAAGGGGATTTGAAGGTGGGTCAGCGTCACACGTTCGATGGGGTCGGTCATGCGTCGTCTCCTGCCGCGGCCCCGCCGTCGAACCCTGTGAACCACCGGGTCGGCTCGGTGCCCTGAAGCACAGGATAAAGGGAATCGA
>JBFWRA010000546.1:0-4342 GCA_050249155.1 Isosphaeraceae bacterium
GGCCGTCGACTTGGGAACATGCCGAGAATAACTTCCCGATTTGTGGAGCGAGCCAAGGGTGCCACGTGGTTCGGTACTCCGAAGCCGTGCCGGCGGTCACGGCGGAAACCCACGGGTTTGGAGTACCGAACCACGTGGCACACCGATTCATCGAGAACCCGGAAGTGATTCCCGATCAATTCCTTGAAGGATCGTGGTTCGATGTGGATTGAACGGATCGACCTGTCGCTGAATCGCCTCCCGCTGGTGCGGACGTTTCGGACCAGTTCGAGCACCAAGTCCCACCTCGACCACATCCTCGTTCGCGTCGAGTCGGAGGGAATCGCGGGCTGGGGGGAATGCGCCAGCCCTTCCGATCCCTATTATTGCCCCGAGACCGTCGAGACCTGCTGGCACCTCCTCCAGGACTTCCTCGCGCCCGCGGTCCTCGGTCACGAATGGCGAACCATCGACGAGCTGGTCGAGGTTTACCGGTTGGTCAAGGGTAATAACTTCGCCAAGGCCGGGCTGGAAATGGCCTGCTGGGACCTCCTGGCTCGACGTGAGGGGAAGCCTCTGGCCGCGATGCTCGGGGGGACTCGCTCGGAGATCCTCTCGGGCGTCAGCCTGGGAATCGAGGCCGAGCCCTCGGCCCTTTTTGAACAGATCGACCGTTATCTCGAGGAAGGTTATCGCCGGGTCAAGCTCAAGATCGCCCCTGAACACGATTTCGAGGTCGTCCAGCGGGTCCGGGAGCGTTACCCCGATTTGCCGCTCCAGGTGGACGCGAACTCCGCCTACACGCTCGACGACCTCGACGTGCTCCAGCGGCTGGATGCGTTCGGGTTGCTCCTGATCGAACAGCCCCTGGCGCACGACGACGTCATCGACCACGCCAGGCTCCAGGCCGCGCTCAAGACCCCCGTCTGTCTCGACGAGAGCATCCACTCGGCCGAGGACGCCCGCAAGGCCATCGAGATCGGGGCCTGCCGGGTCGTGAACGTCAAGGTCAGCCGACTCGGAGGGCTCCGCGAGGCCAAACGGGTCCACGACGTTTGTCAGAGCCGCGGCGTACCGGTCTGGTGCGGCGGCATGCATGAATTTGGGATCGGCCGGGCGGCGAACGTCGCGATCGCCAGCCTGGCGGGTTTCATGTTGCCTGGGGACGTCTCGGGCTCCGACAAGTATTATCGTGACGATCTGGTCGATCCACCCGTCCTGGCCTTCCAGGGGGCCGTGCCGGTGCCGGTCGGGCCTGGGCTGGGTCACGAGCCCGACGAGGCTCGGATCAAACGAGAGGCCCGACGTTCCCTGACTCTCACGAGCGGTTCCCGAACCTGACCTGACTGGAATCCATCGAGCCCCGCCATGCGAAACGAAGCCATTCCCGGTCCCGCGCTGATGGACCACCTGACCCGTTGCCGCCCGGCGATGCTGGAGGCGATCGAGGGGCTGGTGACCCACGAGTCTCCGAGCCTGGACAAGCCGGCCCTGGACGGGATGGCCGACAAGGTCGCGGCCAGGTTCGATGCCCTGGGCGCGTCGGTCAAGCGGGTCGGCGGGCATTCGGGGGGGGACCACCTCCACGCCAGGCTCGGCTCGGAGGGGGAGGCGTTCCCCGCCCTGATTCTCGGGCACTTCGACACCGTCTGGCCGGTTGGCACGCTCGCCAGGATGCCGTTTCGGGTCGAGGAGGGTCGGGCGTCGGGCCCTGGCGTGTTCGACATGAAATCGAGCCTGGTGGTCGCCGAGTTCGCGATCCGGGCGATCCGCGAGCTGGGGCTCGCCGCCGCGAGGCCGATCGAGGTTCTGTTCACCTCGGACGAGGAGATTGGCAGCCCGACCTCGCGAGGGCTCATCGAGGACGTCGCCAGGCGTTGCGCCTACGCGCTGGTGCCCGAGCCGCCGCTGCCTTGCGGCGGACTGAAGACCGCGAGGAAGGGTGTCGGCCGATTCACCCTGGAGGTCTCGGGAAAGGCGGCGCACGCCGGGATCGAGCCCGAGAAAGGAGTCAGCGCGGTGATCGAGCTGGCTCGCCAGCTGCTTCGGATCGAGGGCCTGGCCGATCCGTCGCTGGGTACGACGTTGAACGTCGGGATGGTCCAGGGGGGCACGATCCCCAACGTGGTTCCCGCCTCGGCCTCGGCGGTGATCGACGTCCGCGCGGCGAGCCTGTCGGAGGCCAGTCGGGTCACCACGGCGCTGAAGGGGCTCGTCCCCGAGCATCCCGGGGCGTCGCTGACGGTCAAGGGGGGCTTCAACCGGCCTCCGATGGAACGCACCCCCCAGATCGCGGCTCTGTTCGGCAGGGCCAGAGAGGTGGGCCGGACGCTCGGCCTGGAACTGACCGAGGGGGGGACCGGCGGTGGCAGCGACGGCAACTTCACCGCCGCGCTCGGCGTTCCGACCCTCGACGGCCTGGGAGTTCCCGGCGGCGGCGCCCACGCGGATCATGAGCATATCCAGATCGAGGGCCTCGTTCCTCGGGCCGCGCTGATGGCGGCCCTCCTTCTGGCCCTTTGATTTGAGACGAAAGTCACGACAGGATCACCCTTCATGACCGGCCCCGACGTCGAAATCCAGATCCGGCCCGCCCAGACCGTGGCGGACTACTTCGCCTGCCAGCGCGCCCAGCGACTGGCCTGGGGCATCGAGGACGACGGCTACCTCGTGCCGATCGCCACCATGGTGGGGGCCCAGCACCACGGCGGGCTCGTGCTCGGAGCGTTCTTGCCCGACAGCCAGGCGGTGGGCCTCTCCTTCGCCTTCCTCGGCAGGACCGACGGCCAGCTCTGTCTCTACTCTCAGCTCACCGGAGTCGTCCCGGGTTATCAGGACCGAGGCTTGGGCGGTCGGATGAAGGCCCGTCAGCGTGAGTTCGCCAGGGAACAGGGCCTCCCCCTGATCGTCTGGGCGTTCGACCCGCTCCAGGCCGGAAACGCCCAGTTCAACCTCAACAAGCTCGGCGCGACCTCCAGGCGGTACCTCGTCGACATGTACGGCCCCAGGACCGACGCGCTGAACCGAGCCACCCCGACCGACCGCCTGATCGCCGTCTGGCGGACCGAGCCCACCCCGCCCAGGGTCGTCGAACCCGATCGCTTCGCGGTCTTGCCGAAGGTCGTCGGCGGGAGGGTCAACGCCGACTGGGATCGGGAGCCCGAGTACCTGGGTCTGCCAGGCTACGCCGAGGCGCTGTTGCTGGAGATTCCAGACGACGTCAACCGGCTGCGGGCCGAACGTCCCGATCTGGCCTGGCGTTGGGGACAGGTCGTCCGCGAGGGTTTTCTGGCGTGCTTTCGATCAGGCTACGTCGCGGTCGGTTTCGTGCGTGAGGAGGGTCGCGGGGCCTACCTCCTGGAACGCTCTCCCTGACCGGAACGGCGGGTCAACCGACGCCGAACGGGTCGGTCATCCAGCGCGCGTGGCAGCGGGAGCACAGGAGGTGAAGCTTCCTCGCGTAAACCTGTTCACACAACTGCCGCTCGGTCATCTTTCGGAGGCGGCCGAGGAGTTCGCCGATGGCGGCCTCGGTCTCCGCTTCGAGATCCTCGGCGTCGAACACGGGGGAACCCGGATCGGCCACGGTCCGGATCTCCACGACGTGCCACTCGCCCCGACCGGGCCGAAGTTCCACGCCACAACGGGCGCAAGGCGGCAGGGGAGGGTTCCGACCGGATTCGGGATCGGACGGATTCACGAATCGTCCTTCGATTGAGGAGCGTCCGCGAAGCCGGGGCATCGGACCACCGGCTGTGGCGGGTACTTCGGGAAACGGGGGTCCGAACGGGACGCTTCGCAGAGCAAGAATCGCGAGCCGCGCGGAGTCGCCACGACCCGGACGTGGGCGCAGCGTTCGCAGAGACTAACCCCGCGGCCCGTCGTCATTCGCCGCGCTCCGCACTCCCTGGTCGAGGTGGGACACGTCCAGGACTATCGTAGCGCGGGAAAACGGGACCGTCCAGCCCGCGACGCGTCGGGTGCGTCAGGGGCGGTTCAGCGAATCCAGAATCGCCTGAATCGATGAGAACCGCCGCGCCTGGGCCGACACGTATAAGACGATCGCGACGATGAGCAAGGCGTTCAGGCTCATGATCAGGATCAAGGGGAGATGCCTGGAGCGCTGGCGGGCGCGGATCTCGGCGCGGACCTCCGCCCAGTTCGGTGTTTCCGCGGCTTCTTTCAGGATGGCCGACGCCCAATCCTCCGCGTCTTTCGGAGGCTTCGCCGCGTCTAGTTTGGGCTTCGCGACCCTGATCGGTCGGGGCGAGGGGGGCTCGGGAGACGGGGGCGGGACGACGAGTTCGTCCCCCCACTGGCTCTCGGTCGGTGACGCGCCCTGGCTGTAGGGCCCCCAAACGGC
>JBFWRA010000547.1:0-4335 GCA_050249155.1 Isosphaeraceae bacterium
CCAAGCAGGCTCAGCTTCACGCTTTCAGCGCCTATTGGGTCCTTGAGCGGAATGTTCACGCCGAGGGTGTCCGTGACGGCCACGCTCTCGGGAAATTGATTGAGATGAGCATACGCCACCTCGGGCGGAGGTTTCACCACGGGAGCGGTGGCCACCACCTCGGGCTTGGGGGTCTCTTCGGCTTTCGGTGGCTCTTCGACTTTCGGTGGCTCTTCGACTTTCGGTGGCTCTTCGACCTTTTTCGGTTCGGCGGATTCCTTGGACTTCTCGGGCGTCGGTCGGCCTTTCTTCCTGGCGAGGGGATCGTTCGATGCGACCGCCACGTCGGTCCCCTTCGGTGATGGAGCGGGACCGCCTCGGAAGAGGTAATAGGCCCCGAGCAAAAGCGCCAGGTTCGCCACGGTCAAGCCGATGGCGATCGGCACGAATTTGCTTCGAGGCTCCGGCGTCGTTTTTTGACGAGGCGCATGCCAGTTGGTTGGGACGCGAGGCGGTCCGAGGCCGTACGGATCGAGGTCCGGCGGGTGAGACTCCTCCTCTTCCTGGGGAGGACGCCGAACGGGCTTGCGCGAGGGGGATCGCCGGACCGGTTCCCTCGGGGCGGCGGCGGGGGCCTCGGGAGGTTCCGGAGGTTCGCCGGTCCTGGCCCATGAGATGAGCGGGCCGTCCTCGGCGCGTTCCAACGGGCGGGTCAGGTCGAGGACCAGGGCGTCGGGCTGTCGACGGACCCTGGCCTCCTCGTCGGAACCCGCCACGACCCCTCGGAGGACGCAGGACAGGTCCGGAGGAAGGGAGCCGGCGTATGTGCAGAACGTCACGCCCCAGCGGCGATCCGCCGGGAGCAGCGCGATCGCCTCTTCAAAGAGCGGGAGCAGCTCGGTCCCTGGCTTGAAGACCAGCGCGACGGGCCGGTTTGGCCGTTCCAGCAGCGACGTGGCGACGACCCCCGCCCAGCCTGGGTCTCCCGTCAGCTCGCCCCAGCGTTCGCAGATGCCGGCGGGGGCGTCGCCGGAGGGAATGGCGGGTCCGCTGGGAAACAGCGTCGGTTCATCCGGCCACGAGGACTGGAGAAACCCCGGCTGACCGGCGAGCCAGGCGGGCCCTCCCTGGGGACGCTCGCGGTCGTCCAGGGCGACGTGATGGGCGTGGGTGTTGGTCCGGTCGGTGTGGTCCAACCCCGCGAAGGACACCCGGGAGACCACGCTCAAGGATCGCTTGCCGGCGGGTACGATCAGGTGGCTGTAAGCCACGGGGTTCAGCCCCGCCGAGGGGTCGCTGGGCGGGAACAGGATGCGATAACCGCTGAGTCCCTCCAACCGTTCGGTGAACGCCAGGGGGATGCCCGAGGTGGCGGCGACGGTGCAATAACCCTGGCTTCCCGGCTTCAGTCCCCTCGGGGCCGACGTGTAGTGCAGTTCCAGGCTCATGGTCGTCTCGGGCTCCACCAAGGAGTGTCGGGGACTTCCCATCGCGCGGGCCGGAGTTGGCTCACGTCTTGGCGGACCCTCCGGGGCCGGGCGGACGCCTGCCGCGTCGGATCAACCGGGGATCGACCTTGGCCAGCGCGTGAAGCATGGGAACCGTCACCCACGAGGGCGCGATGTTCCGGGGACGGATGCCCGGCTTCCCCGACTCGACGTGGGTCTCGATCTTGTCCCCCAAGGCGCTGACGGCGACGTAGGTCGTGTCGGGGCAGAAATCCTCGGCGGCGGCGACGACCTCGGGACAATACCTCGTCAAGAACTTCTTGTTCATCTCGGAACGCGCGGCGATCTCGACGCCGTCCAGCGCGTGGACGCCGTCCGTGCTTTTCTTGCTGGGCTCGGGGCCGGGGGGGGAATCGAGCAGGTGTCGCCATTCGTCCGACTTGGCGAGAATCATGATCAAGGGACGGTGGTGCTTCGCGTCAGAGGGCAATCCCGCGTACGTTCGGACCCGCGCCGCGGCCTCGTTGAGCACCGTTTCCTGCCGGTAAAACTGGCCGGCCCGTGGCGTCCCGTTGGAACCGCTTCGGCAGTGGGGCTGAAGCCTCGGGTCTTGCGTCGGGTCGAACACGAAGAACAACACGCGCGAGAGGGCCATGTGCCGGGTCACCGGCGTATCGGTCCGGTCCTCCCCTGGCAGGAAGTGTTCGCCGGCGTTGTCATATAAACAGATCACTCGGGAGAGGCCAGGCGTCGGGTGCCTCTCGTGCGCCCGGACCGCGAAGAGGAACGGTCGGGGATAGTTGATCGACTGCCCGCTGATGGTCACCGTGTCGTAGGCCGTGCCGACGGTCTGCGTTTTCTGGATGAGGGTGTTCAGGGGGATGACCTCGTCGGGCTTGTCGTTCATGAACAGCGAGTTTTCGAAGGCCGTCAACAAAGCGTTGTAGCTCGCGTCGACGTCCGTGAAGTTGACCGCGAACCGCTCGTAGAGCACCCTCCGAAGGGTCGAGGTCATCGCGGCCAGAAAGTACGACTTCCCGCTGGTCGGCGTTCCCAGGATCGAGAGGAACAGGGGCTCGATTTCCAGGAGAATGCGAGGGACGCCCAGGTGGCAAAGCGGGCAGGCCAGCGTCGAGCAGGGAAGCCCTCGCTCGTCCAGGGCCTTCCCCTCGGGGGTGAACCGGCTCGGAAGGAACCGACGTTGTTGCTGAGCCCCAAGGATCGGGTCGCCAAGCAATTCCCGGTGTTCCGACGCCCAGAGCACGTCCTCAGGCGCGAACTTGCCCCAGCAATGAGGACAGGTCACGTTGGGAAGCAACGCGAGTCCCGGGCGCGAGGGTCCAGGGGGGATTGGCATCGGCTTCCTTGTTTCCCCTTGAAACCGAGGTGTCACGGGCATGCGACACTTGAATTCCCATCAAAGTTAGTGGGGTACCGAACGGGAGTCAACCACGCCCCGACCGCCCGGGGGGGGGAACGGGCGGTCGGGTGTGGGAGCCGCGCCGACCGCCCGGGGGGGGAGCGGGCGGTCGCGTGGGGGAGCCGTCCCGTGGATAAAGACGCCTCGACTCCCCGCCGACTTGCGCGCGGTCTCGGAAAACGCGAGGACCCTCCCTCCTGATTCCGTGACACGATCGACCGGTCCGCCAGGAAACCAGGTCCGTCGCGCGCACGCGGCGGCGTCGAAACGCGTCCGTCACCTTGAGGCGCTCCTCTCGGGTTGGACGAGCTTCGAACGCCGACGGATCTCGGCGGTTCCGGCGAAGGCTTGTTGATGAGCGAATTCACGCCTGATATCGTTCGAGAGGTCAGAATCGTCACCGTTTCGGATTCCATGGCCTTCCAGGGAATTCCCCATTGCGTAAGCCCCCCACGATCCTGACCACTCGCACCGCCTCGACACGATCGATCCGCCTCGTGGCGATCGGGGCGATGGTCCTGTCACTCCCGACCGGGATGAGCGGTCCCCGCGCGGCCCAAGGTCAGGTCGCCCCGGAGGCCCAGGCGGAACTCGCGGGCGATCCCCTAAGCACGCTCCGGGGGGAGGTCCATCGGCTGGAACTCGACGTTTTGAAGGCCAGGGCCCTCCGAGAGGAACTCGCCGACGAGGAGCGGGCCCTGGACGCCTCGGGGGACGAGGGGCCCCGCGCGGGCCAGGGGGATCGGCTCACCGTCGACAAGGACTTCTGGACGAGAAACGTCGACTTCCGGCCACTTCCCTCGGAGTCGACCGTCTCCGGCCTCGACGCCGCGGAAACGCTCGCCCGATCGCTGGAGAAGGAACTCCAGGCGGTCAAGGTCACCGAGCAGACCGCCCTGGAGCGTTGGAACGAGTCGGTTCGCGCCGACCTGGCGTTTCACGCGCGGCGGGCGAGCGTCGAGGACCAGGCGGGACGTCCCTGGGACGCTCCCGGCGGGCCTCCGCTTCTGGGCACGCTCGTCGCGCCGGTCGGGTTGGGACTCGTCGCCGTCGTCGTGGGGCTGGCGTTCACCCTGCATGAGGCCCGCCGCCCAATCCGTTGCCGGCTCAGGGCGGTCGGAAGCCGTCCCAGCGACCTGGCCACGGTCCTGGCGCTGAGCCTCGGCCTCGTCGGGGGCCAGGCGATCGCGGCTGAGAGCCTCGCCCAGCGCCGGGATCGAGATCGGGAGGAGTTGATCGTTCGTCGCGACGCGCTTCAGGCGGAACTCGCCCGGCTGAACGCGGAGAACGCCGAGGTCGTTCGCCGGCTCGACGATCGGCTCGAACGGTTCCGCCGCCAGAGCGCCACGTTCGGGTTCTGGCCCTCGGAGGCCGCGACGGCGGCCCGGGCCGAACACGTGACGGCCGAGACCAAGGCCGCCCACGAAGCCTTTCGTGCGATCCGGGTCGCCCTGAAGACCGTCAAATCCCTCAAGGAAAAGACGGTGG
>JBFWRA010000548.1:0-4330 GCA_050249155.1 Isosphaeraceae bacterium
CCGTGGCACCCTGATCCATCGAGAAACCGGGAAGTGATTCCCGGCCTATTCCTAACCGTTCCCGCGCGGCGCGACGTCGACGACGTCGCGCCAGGGGCGGGAGGTTCGCCGCGACACGAGGCCCCGTCCCGACCGTATGATCATGGGACGAATACCGATCCGATCGCCAAACCGCTTGAATCCGACGTCCCTTTCCCGCTATGATGACCAGGTGTCCCGTCTCTCTCTCGGAGGAAGAATCGCCATGACCTCACGTCACCATCGTCACCGCCAAGGGTTCACCCTGATCGAACTGCTGGTGGTCATCAGCATCATCGGCGTCCTGGTCGGACTGCTCCTGCCGGCGGTCAACGCCGCCAGAGAGGCGGGCCGCCGCGCCGAATGTCAGAACAACATGAAGAACCTCGGGCTGGGCCTGATGCAGTTCTCCACCACCAAGAACGCGTTCCCGAGCTCGGCCGTGGTGCTGGACAACCCCGGCACGCAGGTCGTCTCCAACGTGCCCAACGGCAAGACGATCGTCAGCGCCCCGAACTCGTTCACCGGCAACGCCGGCGCGGTGCTCCTGCGGAGCTGGGTGGTCGACATCCTGCCGTATATCGATCAGCAAGATCTGTTCAACGCCTGGAATAAGGAACTGCCTTACCTGAGCGTCGCCGGCACCGACCCCACCAAGCCGACGAACAAGACGATCAGCAGCACGTCGATCAAGATCTTGACCTGTCCCGACGACAACACCACGTCGATCAACTCGGGCAACCTGAGCTACGTCGTCAACAGCGGGTTCTCGTTCTATCTGGAAGACGGGTCGACCCGAGGCGTGACCCTGAACCAGACCGGCATCCCGAGCCCCGGCCCGGCGGTCCTCAACTGGGTGGGCAGCGGTGGTCCCAGCGGCGCGAAGATCATCACCTCGAAACTGGGCGTGATGTTCGTCGGGTCGAACCACGGCAAGATGCCTTACGACCACAGGACCTCGGCCAGCTCGATCAGCGACGGCGCGAGCACGACCCTTCTGATGGCTGAGAACTCCTCGGCGGGCTATAGCACCGGCGACATCCAGCTCAGCTCCGGATACGAGACGAACTGGGCGGCTCCCTTCCCCCACTACGTCGCCTTCGTCGGCTCCCGGTACGTCTGCGGCTCCAACGGCGACTGCACCAGCGCCGGCCTGAACCCGGTGAAGGACAACACCACCGGTGAGCAGACCGACGGCGCCGGCTGGAACGCCGCCAACAGCAAGACGGCCGCCCCCGGTGAATACATCAACTCCGGCCTCGAAGCCGAAGGGGCTCTGCCGTTCGTGAACTGCGGCCATCCCAGCGGCTTCAACGCCCTGTTCTGCGACGGTTCCGTCCGGTTCATCAACGAGACGATCAACGGGGCGGTCTACGCCAAGATCCTCAGCCCCGCCGGGGGCAAGCTCGTCGCGACCTACAAGCAGCTCCCCGTGAGCCAGGACGCGATCGGAAACTAAAGGTCGGTTTCCTCCGCCCGGTGAGGTCCGGGACGCCTCGAAAACGGAACGAACGGGACAGGCCCGCCCCTGGCATCACGCCCGGGGCGGGCTTTTCCATGCGCCCGGCACTCTCCCAACTCCCTGGAGTGACGTCGCCATCCTCCTGGAACCGGGGTTGATCGAATTCGAGTCCCCCGGTATAAGTCCGACACCTATCATTTTCGCAGTCGCGCCACGCCAGGGAAGGTGTGGGCGCGCGCTCGGTTTCCCTCATCGGAACCGGGTCGGAAGAGTCTTCACGTCATCTCCGACGTTTCGATCGCGACGCGACTCCCACTTCCTCAGATTTCTCGCGACGCCGGAGTGCCAGTCGGTACGGTTGGTTCATCGACGCCTCGCCCGTCGCTCTTGAGTCGCCCCGTCTAAAAAGGCCGGTCGATCGCGGGTCGGAGAGGAGTCGGGTTCGTTGATGCGGACAGACCAGGATGGTCAGGTCATCGGGAACGATCGCTCATGACACGCGGCGAACAGCAGACCCCGCCAGCGCCACGGAGGGCCAGGGCGGGACGATCGGCGGCTCGGACGCGGCTCCTCGCGTGTCCGACGCTCCTGGCGCTCCTCCTGCCGCTCGCCCCGCCGGTCCAGGCCAGCGCGCAGCGCGACGGCCTTCCCGAAGGGACCATCTCCGAGGTCCGCGTCGAGGGCAACGTGACGGTCACCGCAGAGCAGGTCCGCGCGAAGCTCCGCTCAAGGCGAGGCAGCCCACTGGACGCCCGGCTGATCGACTCCGACGTCCGCGCCCTGATGGCCCAGAAGTGGTTCTCGGATATCAGCCCCGAATACCTGCGCGACACCCGCGATCCTTCCCATAAAAGCTACATCTTGATCTTCAGCGTCAAGGAGATGCCCGTGCTCTCGCACGTGGAGTTCCGGGGCATGAAGGCGTTGAAGCTCAAGGAGGTGGAGGAGTCCACCGGCCTGAAGAAAGGGGCGCGGGCCGACTCCACGCGGACCCGTCTCGCCGTGGGTCAGATCAAGCGGCTTTACGAGGAGAAAGGCTACGAACTGGCCGAGGTGAAGCTGCTGGAAGGGGGCGAAACGGGGGATACGCGGGTCGTGATCGGCGTGTTCGAGGGCCCGATGCACCACGTCGCCTCGGTCGACTTCCAGGGCAACACGTTCGTCTCCGACGCGGTCCTGCTCACCAAGATCGGCAGTCGCCCTCGGCTCCTGGGCCTGATCGGCGGCAAGTATCATCGCGACGTCCTTGAGGAGGACGTGCGCAAGCTCAAGGAATACTACCAGTCCCAGGGTTTCATGGAGGTGGAGGTCACGCCGGTCACTCGAAGCGGCTCGAGCCTGGGCGCCCTGGATCTCAGCTTCGTGATCAGTGAGAAGACGCGGTACAGGGTTCGCGAGATCCGGTTCGAGGGGAACAAGAAGCTCCCCACCGAGACGCTTCGCGAGGGGCTGGTGATGCATTCGGGCGAGCCGCTTCTGGACTCGGTCCGGGACGCGGACCGGAAGTCCCTGATCGCGAAGTACCACGCGATCGGCTGCATTGATACCCAGATCCTTCCCGAGCCGAAGTTCACCAACGAGCCCGGCGTGGTGGACGTCGTTTACAAGATCGAGGAAGGGGAGCCTTACCTCGTCGGCGAACTGATCGTCCGGGGGAACGAGCGGACCCGCGACAAGGTCGTTCGCCGCGAGGCCGCGATGGCGGGGCTCCTGCCCGGCGAACCCCTGGACGCCACCCGCATCGAGACGTTCCGCCAGCGACTTGCGGGCACGCAGTACTTCGTGACGTCCCCCGAGGCGGGCAAGGCGATTGAGATCCAGATCGTCAACCGACGTTCCAGGGACAAGCCCTACGGCGAGAGCCGCGTGCCCACCCTGGACGGGATCGAACTGACGCGGATGCAAAACCCGGAGTTGCCCCTGGCGCTTCCGGAGACTCCTCCGATGGTGGTGCCGTCGATCCCTGGCCCCGGCTCGCTGGAAGCGCCGCCGACGTTCACCGCGCCCGCGCCTGGCCCGACGACCGTCAACCCGTTCGGCGCGGGGGAGATCTTCAATCCTCCGCCGGACGTGCCGCCGATCGCGGTCCCCTTGCCCGCGCCTGGCGCGCCGATCGCGGGAGCGCCGGTCGCTCCGCCGGGAGGCGTGCCGCCGACCCCTCCGGTGGGCACGGGAGAACCTCCTGGCCTGTTTCCGAGCGTTCCGGGTCTAAACGCCTTCGACGTCGGGCCGGACCGTCAAGATCCTTTCCCCGGCCGGGCCTTCGCCGACGTCGTCACCTCCGTCACGGAAGCGCCGACCGGCCGGTTCATGCTGGGCGTCGGAGCCAGCAGCTTTCAGGGACTGACCGGAAACCTGACGATCTACGAGCGGAACTTCGACATTTTCAACCTGCCCAGGTCGTGGAGCGACCTCGTCGGCGGCAACGCCTTCCGAGGGGGGGGCCAGGAGTTCCGGCTCGAGCTGATGCCGGGCACGTTGATCAACCGATTCCAGATCAGCCTGCGCGAGCCGTACCTCTTCGACCTTCCGATCGGGGCGAGCGGGTCCGGCTATCTCTTCAACCGTATCTATCCCGACTGGACCGAGTCGCGGGGAGGCGGCCGGTTCTCCCTGGGACGCCAGTTCGGCACGCAAACGTATGCCGACGTGGCGGTCCGTGTCGAGGACGTGAATTTTTATGGATACACCAGCCCGACCCCGGCGGACTACCTCGCCGCGTCGGGGCACTCGTTCCTGGCCTCGATCCGCCCGAGCGTGCGGTTCGACAATCGCAACGCCCCGTTCATGCCGAACAAGGGTCAGTTCGCGGAATTCTCATTTGAGCAGGGTTTCGGGACGTTCACGTAT
>JBFWRA010000549.1:0-4327 GCA_050249155.1 Isosphaeraceae bacterium
GGCGTGCTGGTGGGGTTTTCCCTCGGGCTGACCGGCGGCGGCGGTTCGATCTTCGCCGTGCCGTCGCTGGTTTACGGCCTGGGGATCGCTCCCCGGGAGGCCGTCGGCATCTCGCTGGCGGCCGTCGGGACCACGGCGCTATTTGGCTGCCTTCAACGCCTCCGGGCCGGCGAGGTCGAGGTTCACACCGGCCTGATCTTCTCGGGGGGAGGCGTGTTGGGAGCGCCGGTCGGCTCCTGGCTGGGCGGCCTGTTGCCGGGCCCCGTCTTGCTGCTGTCGTTCTCCGCGCTGATGATCCTGGTGGCCACCCGGATGTGGCTCAAGGCGGTCCGCAAGCCCGAGGAATCGCGGGCGATCCGGGCGGCCTCGGCGCGCATTCCCATCGACGAGCCAGGGCCGGTCTGCCGTCGCGACCCCGAGGGCAAGCTCCGCCTGACCTCGCGTTGCGCCTCCCTGCTGGTGATCGTCGGACTGGGCACGGGGGTGCTCTCGGGGATGTTCGGCGTCGGCGGCGGGTTCGTGATCGTCCCCGCGCTGGTGTTCTTCAGTGGAATGGGAATTCACAGGGCGGTCGCGACGTCACTCCTGGCGATCACGTTGGTCAGCGCCTCGGGCGTGACCTCCCACCTGGCCGCGGGACGCCCCCTGCCGCTGAGCGTCACCGGCCTGTTCGTCCTCGGCGGCATCGTCGGGATGTGGCTGGGCACGCGGATCGGCCGCGAGATCAGCGGACCAAGGCTCCAGAAGGTCTTCGCCCTGGCGATCCTCGCGGTCGCCGCGTTCGTCGTGGCGAAAAGCCTGCTGCCCTGACGCGCCCACCCCTGGTATGATCGCCGACGATCGACCCGTCACCACCCGACCCGACTGGACGTCAACTCATGAACCCGCCCCTTTCCGTCCGCGCCAGGACGGCCGTGTGGCCCTGGATTTCCCTCGTCTGCCTCGCGACGGCCTCGCCAGCGGCACGCGCCGCGGAACGACTCAACGTCGTCTGGATCATCGGCGAGGACATGGGGCCGGAACTTGGCTGCTACGGCGATAAGAACGCGGTCACGCCCAACATGGACCGCCTGGCTCGCGAAGGGGCCCGATTCACCAGGGCCTTCACCCACGCCCCGGTCTGCGCTCCGTGCCGCTCCGGCCTCATCACGGGCCAGTATCCCACGAAAATCGGCTCGCATCATATGCGATCCACACTTCTGAAACCGCCTCCGATGTTCACAAGCTATCTTCGAGACGCCGGTTATCTCGTGTGCTGGCCGACGAAGTCCCCCTTTGGCAAGACCGACTTCAACTTCGCCTTGCCTCCGAACAGCTTCGACGTCGTGACGGACTGGACCCAGGACGTCCCGCGCGACCGACCGTTCTTCGGGTTCTTCAATATCACCACCTCGCACGAGAGCCAGATCCGAGCCGCCGCGCCGGCGTTGGCGAGGAACCTGGCCCGCGTCACCGCCGAGGAACGACACGACCCCGACACGATGCGCGTGCCCGCGTATCACCCCGACACCCCGATCGTGCGTCGCGACCTGGCGAACTACTACGACCTGGTGACGGCCGTCGACCACAAGATCGGCGACGTGCTGGACGCCCTGGACAGGGCGGGGGTCGCCGACCGCACCGTGGTGATCCTGACCGGCGACCACGGCAGGGGATTGCCCCGAAGCAAGCGCTGGGTGTACGACTCGGGAACGCACGTGCCCTTGCTCATTCGATGGCCTGGGGTGATCCCTCCGGGTTCGGTGCGCGACGACCTGGTCTGCTTCCTGGACCTTCCCGCGACGACCCTGGCGTTGGCGGGGGTGCCGGTCCCTGGGGCTTTCGACGGTCGGGTGATCGTCGGCCCGAAAACCGAGCCGGCCTCCGAGTACGTCTTCGCCGCGCGGGATCGGATGGACGAGCGCGACGACCGCATTCGAGGGGTTCGCGGCGCGCGTTTCCACTACGTCCGAAACTTCCGCCCCGAGCTGCCCTACGCCCAGCGGATCGCCTACATGGAGGAGATGCCCACGATGCGGGAGTGGCGTCGATTGCACGCGGAGGCCAAGCTCAACCCCGTTCAAGACGCCTTCTTCGCCCCGACCAAGCCGGTCGAGGAGCTGTACGACACCGAGGCCGACCCCGACGAGGTCCACAACCTGGCCGACGACCCGAGGTATCGCGCGACGCTCGAAGCGATGCGCGTGGCGCTGGACGACTGGATCGAGGAGACCAACGACCTCGGAGAATTCTCCGAGAGATCGTTGATCCGTCGAGGGTTGGTGGCCGACCGCCTGACCGAGTACGAGGTGCGCAAGACCGAGGTCCGGCCCGCTCGGTGACGCCGCGATCGTGTCGATCTTGATTGGACTCGACCGAGGGTCACGATCCTCCGTCGGATGAGGTGGGCCCGGGCGCGTCCAGGAGCGGTCGCAAGACCGGGTCGTCGAGCGCCCGGGGTCGCAGATCGGCTTGCAGGGTCAGGGCCCGTTCGAGCAACGCGACGGCCCGCTCCCGCCAGGGCCCGGCGCGCTCGGCGGTCGCTCGCGCCGCGGCCCTCGCGAAGATCCGAGCGGCGCTCAGGTGGGCGTGGCCGTCCCTCGGAAGCGCCTGGCAGAGGGATTCCGCGTCGGCGGTGGCCGCGGCGAGGCCCCCGCCTCCCACGCTCAACCAGGCCTCCGCGCGGGGCCCCAGCGCGAATTCCCTCAGGATCGGGTCGCCCATCGCCCGGCTCAGTTCAAGGATGGCGTTCACCCCGTCCCCGTCCAGCAGCCTCAGCCAGCCCATCGCGTAACGGCCCCTGGCGTGATCGGGCCGATCCTTCACGACCTCGTCCAGGACGATTCGAGCCCCGCGAACGTCCCCCGCGGCGATCTTCGCCGTGCCGTTCAGCGCGAGCGTCTCATAGAGGCCCGGCTCCAGTTCCAGGGCGCGATCGAGGTCCGCGACCGCCTCGGCGAACCTTCCCTGGCGAAGCCTGGCCTGACCTCGAAGCGCCCAGGCCCTGGTGTGCCTCGGGTCGGTCCTGATCGCCCTATCGAATTCGACGACCGCCCGATCCAGCGCACCTTCCTTGAGGTACACGTTGCCCAGGTTGGAAAAGTACGAGGGGCTCACGCCCCCTCGCTTGGCCTTGTTCAACTCCTCGATCGCCTTGTCGATCTCTCCGAGTTCCAGGTGGGCGGTGCTCAGGTCGTTGGCGATATCGGCGGCGTCACGCGCGTCGGGGACGAGTTTCAGGTAGCGGTTCCAATCCTCGATCGCCCCCTTCCAGTTCCGCGAGGTGTGCCGGGTTTTCCCACGGCTCCGGTAACCGTCGGGTTCGTTGGGGGCCAGGCGGATCACCTCCGAGAGGTCGGCCTCGCTCTGGACGAGGTCCACGTCGGGCCCGATGCCGTCCTGGTACTTGCCCAGGTCGCCGTGCAGCTTCCCGCGCAGCAGCAGGGCGTCGACGTTCCGAGGGTCGCGGTCAAGCACCTCGGCGACCACGTTCAGGGCCTGGCGAAGCCGGGAAGGAGCCCGGTCGCGCTGGCCCATCCTGGCGTAACAGTTCGCGATGCTCACGAGGGCGTCGGGATGGTTTGGGGCCGCTTCCAGGACGGCCCGATAGTCCTCGATCGCCTCTTCCAGTCGCCCCAGGCGTCCGAGCATCACGGCCCGGTTGTTCTGGGCGAAGACGAGTTTCGGATCGATGCGAAGGGCCTCGGCGTATTCCAGGATCGCTTCCCTGGGCCGTTCCCAGAACGCGTAAACATTCCCTTTGACGTAACGCAATTCACCGTCCGACGGAGCCAGACGGATCGCGGCGTCGACGTCGGCCAGGGCGTCCTCGAACTTCTCCTGGCGAATCAAGACCGTGGCCCGGTTCCTCAGCGCGCGCGCGGAGCGGGGGTCGGCCTCGATCGCCTTGTCGTAGCATTCCCGCGTTTTTTGGTCGTTCCTGGCGCGCTCGTGCGCGAGGCCCAGGTGGTTCCAGGCGTCCGAGACGTTACTGGCGTCCGGGGCGCGTTTTCGGAGCCTTGTGAACACGTCCTCGGTTCGAGGAACGTCGGCGCGCTCCGCGTAGGCCATCATCAGGTTCGAATACGCCATGAGGTAATCGGGATGATTGCCGACGACCGCCTCCAGTTCGACGGCGGCGTCCTCCCAACGTTTCAGGGAAAGTAACAGCGTGCCCAGACTGTTCTGGACGGTGGGATCGCCCGGGGCGACCGCCAGACAGGCCCGGTAGACCGATTCGGCCCGGCCCGGCTGCCGATCGGCTTCGAGCGCCTTGCCCATCCGGAAGAGGGTCCAGTACTCGTTGGGCCGAAGCGCGGCGGCCGCTTGATAGGCGTCAGATCGGAAG
>JBFWRA010000550.1:0-4315 GCA_050249155.1 Isosphaeraceae bacterium
GGCGGCGGGGGGTCCGGCCGTCGTTTCGGGCTTCACGCCGATCTTCCACGGAAAGGACCTCTCCGGTTGGGAGGGAGACCCCGCGATCTGGTCGGTGAAAGACGGCGCGATCACCGGGGTCACCACTCCCGGCCTTCTCAAGTATAATAAATTCCTGATCTGGAAAGAGGGGAAGCCAAAGAACTTCGAGCTCAAGGCCAGCTTCCGGGTCGTGGGCGACAACAACTCGGGCGTTCAGTACCGGAGCAAGGTCCTTCCGGACGCCGGTGAGTACGTCGTCGGCGGCTATCAGGCGGACATCCACCCCGCCCCGAACTTCTGCGGGATGCTCTACGACGAGCGAGGCCGCGGGATCGTGGCCCAGGCTGGGCAGAAGGTCGTGATCGGCCCCCAGGGGAAAAAGAACGTGGTGGGCGAGACCGACGAGGTCAAGCCGACGAAGCTCGACGAGTGGAACGAGCTGGTCGTGATCGCCAGGGGGAACCACCTCGTCCACAAGCTCAACGGCAGGACGATCGTCGATATCGTCGACCACCAGGAATCCGAGCGTGAACTGGAGGGAATCCTCGCCCTTCAGGTCCACGCCGGGCCGCCCATGACCGTGCAGTTTCGGTCGATCGCGTTGAAGAACCTGCCCGACGGCGGCCTGATCGCCCCCGGCGAGACCCCCATCCCTGACGACGCCCCGGTGGTCGACGCCCCCAAGGCGAAGGCCAAGGCGAAAGCCAAGGACGCGGTGGCCAAGAAGCGGCTGGGCCGACCGGTCCCCGCCGGTCCAGGGCCCGAGGCCACGTCGTTGAACTCGCTCAAGACCGTCAAGGGTTTCAAGGTCGAACTGGTCCACCAGGTCCCCCGCGAGACCGAGGGGTCCTGGGTCAGCATGACGTTCGACCCCAAGGGGCGACTGATCGCCTCGGACCAGTACGGCAAGCTCTTTCGGATCACCCCGTCGAAGCCCGGGGGTTCGCCCGCCGACACCAAGGTCGAACCAATCAACGTGGATATCGGCGAGGCGCAGGGGCTGCTCTGGGCGTTTGACAGCCTCTATGTGGTCGTGAACCGGGGTCAGCGCTATCAGAGCGGCCTCTACCGGGCGACCGACACGAACGGCGACGGCGACCTCGACAAGGTGGAAATGCTTCGGGCGCTGGACGGCGGCGGCGAACACGGGCCTCACGCCGTGATCTTGAGCCCCGACGGCAAGTCCCTCACGATCGTCGGCGGCAACGCGACCCGGGTCCCCGAGCTAAGCGGCTCGATGGTCCCGAAGGTCTACGGCGAGGACAACCTGATCCCGCACATGACCGACGGCGCGGGCTTCATGCGCGACGAGAAGGCCCCGGGCGGCTGGGTCTGCCAGGTCAGCCCCGACGGCAAGAACTGGACGCTCATGGCGATGGGCTTCCGAAACCAGTACGACGTCGCGTACGACAAGGCCGGGGAACTGTTCACGTATGACTCCGACATGGAGTGGGACATGAACCTGCCCTGGTATCGCCCGACCCGGGTCTGCCACGTCGTCAGCGGGGCCGACTTTGGCTACCGCAACGGCTCGGGCAAGTTCCCCACCTATTACCTCGATAGCCTGCCCCCGGTCGTGAACGTCGGACCGGGCTCCCCCACGGGGATCGTGTTCGGCTACGGGGCGAAGTTCCCCGCGAAATATCAAAACGCCCTTTACATCTGCGACTGGAGCTACGGCAAGCTCTACGCCGTCCACCTGACTCCGGACGGCTCGACCTACTCGGGTGAGCTCGAGGAATTCGTGACCGGCACGCCGCTCCCCTTGACCGACCTGGTGGTCAGCCCCAACGACGGGACCCTTTACTTCGCGATCGGGGGTCGTCGGGCGACCTCGGGGCTTTACCGGGTCGTTTACGAGGGGCCCGAATCGACCGAGCCCGCCGCCGCGGTCAACGCGGGGGCGGAGGCGCGGGAGACGCGGCGCGCCCTGGAAGCCTACCACGGCAAGGCCGTCCCCGGATCGCTCGCGAAGATCTGGCCCGCGCTGAGCGATCCCGACCGATTCACCCGCTTCGCCGCCCGGGTGGCCCTGGAGTGGCAGCCGGTCGCCGAGTGGAAGGACAAGGCGCTGGCGGAACGCGACCCCGAGAAGGCGATCCCCGCGCTCCTGGCCCTGACCCGCGTCAGCGCCCAGGATCCCGCGCATCGTCGGGAAGGTGACCCCGCGCCCGACCCCGCCCTCGCCCGCGCCATCTTCGGAGCGCTGGGCAAGTTCGCGCCGGGAAGGCTTTCCGAGGCGCGAAAGCTCGACCTCATTCGGGTCCATCAGGTCGCCCTGAATCGGTTCGGCATCCCCGACGACGCGACTTCGAAGGCGATCGTCGATCGATTCGACCCGCTGTTTCCGGCGTCCAGCCGCGACCTGAACCGGGAACTCGCCGAAGTGCTCGTGACCTTGCGGGCTCCTGACGTCGCGGAGCGGGTCATGTCCCTGCTGGCCAAGGCGCCCACCCAGGAGGAGCAAATCGACCTGGCGAAGGACCTCCGCACGCTCGACGAGGGCTGGAGCCCCGCGGCGCGCCGGGCCTTCCTCGAGTGGACGGTCAAGTCGATGGGTTACAAGGGGGGGAACAGCTTCCCCGGCTTCATGAAGCAGATCCGAGACGCGGCCGTGTCGCACCTGAGCGCGGCCGACCGGGCCGAGCTGAAGGACGTCCTGGAGGCCAAGCCCCCCGCGCAGCCGGAGACGCTGGTGGCGGCGGCCTCCCGCCCGCACGTCAAGGACTGGACCCTGGAGGAACTCGTCCCGCTGGTCGAGTCCGGCCTGCACGGGCGCGACTTCTCCAAGGGGCGTGAACTGTTCGCGGCGACGGCCTGCTTCGCCTGCCACCGGTTCGCCAACGAGGGCGGCGGCGCGGGGCCCGACCTGACCGGCCTGGCGGGACGTTACAACGTCCGCGACCTGCTGGAGTCGATCGTCCACCCGAGCAAGGTGATCAGCGACCAGTACGCCGCGGTGCAGGTGGCCACGACGGACGGCCAGGTGGTCACCGGGCGGATCGTGAACCTCGCGGGTGACGGCATGTCGATCAACACGAACATGCTCGATCCCAACCTTCAAGTGCGCGTCGACCGCAACAAGATCGAGGAGATGCGCGCCTCGCCAGTCTCGATGATGCCCGAGGGGCTGCTCAACACCCTGAACAAGGAGGAGATCCTCGACCTGATCGCCTATTTGACCTCCCGAGGCGACCGGGACGCCCCCGCGTACCGGAAGCCCTGATTGATCACGGGAAGTGAGTGGGTGGCGTGAGACGAAAGCCCCGGGGTCTCGCGGACGAGCCCCCCGCCACCCTCCGCATGACCTCCATCGCCGCGCAGGCGGTGGTACGGACGCAATCCTCATTCCTTGTGTACGGAGTCCCCCCCTATGAACAAGCGAGTGATCGCATCGGCCCTCTGCGGATACGCGTTGGTCGCGATGTGGACTTCCTCCGCCATCGCCTACCAGGAGATCTCCCGCGAGGAGATCGTCCGGCGTGGCAAGCAAGCCACGGTTCTGCTCAAGGAAGGGCAGCGACTCCGCGGAACGGCCTTCGGCGTCCATTCGTCAGGCTTCTTCGTCACGACGAGCCCCGCCTTTGAGCCTCAGGCGGCCGTGCTCGAAGTCGTCCTGAATCCCGGACAACGCAACGAACAGGTCCTGAAAGCCGACGTGGTTCGGCGCGACAAGCAACTGGGCTTCGTCCTCCTCCGGGCTCGGGCGCGAAGAGCGACCCCAACCCTGGCACTTGGGAGCGAAGATGGACTTCAAGAGCTAACGGAGCTCGCGGCGTTCGGTTATCCCCTTGGTGGAGGCTTCCCCGTCCGACCAGGCGTGGGGCCCTCCTTGAACGTCAGCCTCCGGAGGATCAACTCACTCCAACGTGAGGATGACTCTCTGGACCGGATTCTGCTCGATGAGGTTCCGGCCCGTGGTCTCGGCGGGGGGCCGCTGCTCGATCGAGAGGGGAAGGTCGTGGGCGTCCTCACGGACCGCGATCCGCGTGGCTTCGGCACGTCTAACGCGGCGATCCCGATTGGTCACCTCAAGCGGTTCCTCGAGCGTCCGGAACTTGACTTCCAGCCGCCCACCGAAGCGGGCGCGGACGAATCGGTGACGTTCCTCGCCAAGGCGATCTCAGTCCTCCCGAACGACGAACCTCTGGAACTGGAGTTGGTTCTTAGTTCTACTGTATCCCGTGCTGTGCTTGGTATAATTGCTTTCGCCCCAATTGCTTTCGTCGAGGAGGCGGCGTTTGGCGGAGTCCGTCATGGAACAGCGATACGAGACGCGGCTGGCGGAGATGCT
>JBFWRA010000551.1:0-4312 GCA_050249155.1 Isosphaeraceae bacterium
ACGATCTGGTCGAGGCTCGCGTACATCCGGGTCGATCCGATCCCGCGAGCCACCGCGACCCGGATCGGCATCCCCAACGCTTTGACCTTCTCGGCCATCGCGATATCCTCGACGAACCGGTCCCGGACGGCCTGATGCCCCCCCGCGGCGTCGTAGACGTCGCGACGGATCAAGATGTACTGGCCGTTGGCGAAGGCCAGTTTTCGATTTGGGTCGTTCACCACGAAGAGCGGAAAGGACTGGATCAGGACGATTCCCGCCAGCGGCTGAACGACCTTCTCCCAGAAGGTCTCGCAGCGCAGTTCCAGCAGCAGGCTGGCCATCGCCGCGTCGTGGTCGAGTGCGTACCGCAGGACGATCGCGAGGTTGTCCGGGGCCTGTCGGGTGTCCGCGTCGAGGAACCAGAGCCATTCCCCTCGGGCCTCGCCGGCGGCGACTTGCAAGGCGTGGGTCTTGCCGGTCCAGCCCGGGGCGAGCTCGGTCAGCGTCAAGATTCTGGCGCGTGGATCCGCCTCGGCGAACGCTCGGGCGATCTCAGGGGTCCGGTCGGCGCTTCGATCGTCCACGACCAGGATTTCAAGGTTCGGGTAGGACTGCCTGGCGACCGATTCGAGGCAACCTTCCAGGGTCGACTCCTCGTCCTTGGCGGGCACGATCGCGGTGATGAGGGGAGGCTCGGACCCTTCGAATCGCGGTGAGTCCGGGTCCAGGAAATCGATCTTGCCGAGCGCCCAGGTGATGACGGCGTAACGGATCACCCAGACGAGAACGACCCCCGCGTAAAGCCAGAGGAGCGTTGACTGCCAGAAGGTGAAGCTCATGAAGAAGGCTCGATGGGTCCGATGGAGTCCGGACAGGGCTCCTCGAAGCCTTCCAGCGCGGAAGCCCGAGGGAACGCCAGGACGCCGAGCGCGAGCGCGGCGACCCAGAACGGGAGCACCGCGTCCAGTCGCGGACGAACGAACCAGCCGTAGGCCAGACCGAGCGGGACCGCCAGGGCCCCGACGCTCGCCGACGCGACGTGGGAGATCAGGAATCGCCGCGCCCGGGTCGCCGGGTCGCGCAGGGACTCGCGACCCGCGCCGATCCTACGAATCACGACGCTCAGGACGAGAAGGCCCGCGAGAGTTCCAAGCAATCCGCGACCGACCGTGTCGGAGGCGCGGATCGCCGCCCAACCGTCTCGCCATCGGATCAGGAGACCGGTCGTGGCGATCCCCAGGCCGACGGCGATCAGCACGTTGAGAACGGCGGACCTCGTACGTTCGAGGCAATCCCGGGCGGCAGGTTCCAGCGGAGATTCCAGGGTCAATCTCGTGGCTCCTCGTGATCCCAGGAACGTGACGCGCTCGCCCGCCGCCGGAGCCCCAGAACGAGTTCGACCGTTCCGACGGGCATTCCGGTCGCCCTGGCGATCATGGCGGGGGTCGCGCCCGCGTCGGCCAGTTCCCAGAGTCCACCGAATCGCTGGGCGAGGCTGGACTCGGGCTCCTCGGCGTTGGCTTCGTTCCGCGCCTGGCCTCCGCCACGCGTGGCCAGGTCGGGCACGGAGATCAAGGTCGGCTCCGACGTCGATCGATCGGAGGACGGGTCCACCGAACGCGATGGTTTTGGGCGATCCACGACGACCGGACGCGGAAACCAGGCTTCGATCGTCGCCAGACGCTGGCCCAGGGTCGCGACGATTCGACGGTCCTCGGCCAGCGCCGAGTCGATCCGCCGCAAGGCTCGGTGGAGCCCCCAGAGCGTCGCGACCAGCGCGACGACCGCCAGGCTGGACAGGATCGTGGAAAGGGGGAGGGGCGTCATGCCGCGAAATCCTTCCGTGAGGCGATCAATGCGTATGGTCGTGATGGTGGTGGTCGTGACCGTGATCGTGATCGTGTCCGTGGGAGTCCGCGAGTTTGGGAGTCGGCTCCGCGGCGGGGGTGGGGGAAGGCGATTCAGCGCGATAGGCCGCGTGGGCGGCGTCGTAGACCTCGCGAAGCGCGACCCCTTGGGATGAGGCGACCCGGGCGCAGTCCTCGTACTCGGGGCTGAACGTGGGGGGTCGGCCTTCGAGCCAGCCTAGCTTTCCCTGAATCGTACCGAAGGGGGTGTGAACCTCGGTGGCGCGCCTTCGCAGTTTGTGCCGGCTCACCGGGAAGCGACGAACCCCGAGGGTGCTCGTCTCCCGGAACAGAAGTTCCTCCATCTCCGTGATTTTGGATTCGTCGCAGAGGACGGTGACCATCGCGCCTGGCCGGTTCTTCTTCATCTGAACGGGGGTCACGAAGGCGTCGAGCGCGCCGGCGGCCATGAGCTGGGTCACCGTGTATCCGACGATCTCGCCGGGGAGATCGTCAAGGTTGGTCTCCAGCACCCAGACCCGGTCCGAATCCGCGGGGAGGGCGACTTCTCCCAGGAACAGGCGAAGAATGTTCGCCTGGCCGGGCAGTTCGCGCGTCCCCGCACCCAGTCCGATCGCGCTGACGGTCATCGCGGGGAGCGGGCCGAACCGTTCGGCGACGGTCGTCACGATCGCCGCGCCGGTGGGGGTCGTCAGTTCCAGTTCGACGTCGGACGAGGCCAGGGGGACCCCTTTGAGAAGCTCCGCGGTGGCGGGCGTGGGCAGCGGCATCTTGCCGTGGGCCCCTTTGACCCAGCCGCGGCCTGGCGGGATCGGGCTGGCCTCGAATCGCTCGACGCCGAGAAGGTCCAGCCCGACGGCCGCTCCCACGATATCGACGATCGAATCGATCGCGCCGACCTCGTGGAAGTGGACCTTCTTGATCTCGACTCCGTGAACGCTCGCCTCGGCCTCGCCCAGTTTTTGGAAGATTCGACGGGCCAGGTCCTTTTGCCGTTGCGTGAGCGATCCTTGATCGATGATGGCTTCAATGTGATGGAGGTGCCGATGGACGTGCTCGGGAGCGGCGTCGACCCGGGCGTAGGTCGCTCGAAAGCCACCGCGTCGGACCGTCTCGAACGTCAAGGAGCAAGGGAGACCCAGGCTCTCCACCGCGGCGGTGACGGCCCGGGAATCCACCCCGGCGTCGACCAGCGCCGCGAGGGTCATGTCCCCGGCGATCCCACTGAAACAGTCGAAGTAACCGATCCGCACCCGGGACCCCCTGTTCGTCTCGACTTCCGCGGCCGGGAACCGCTCGATCCGTCGGTCGACCGGCCGAGATCATTTTAGCCGCGCGACCTCCGGCCGCAAGGTGGGAATGAGGGGAGGGAGGCCCGCCGGGACGGCTGAAACCCGTGGCGAAGACTGGTATGATCGAACGTCACCGCCGCCCTCGGAGAGGGGCGGGTCGGCCCTGGACCATCCAGCGAGGCGAACTGATGAGTTTCGGATTCGGCTACGATCACGGCGCGGGCCCTCACATCCAGGGCTACCGTTCGGCGGAGCCCCGTCAGGGGATTAGCCCAAGGGTGCTGGGAGCGATCATTCTCGCGATCTTCGCCCTGATCGGCTATTTCGGCCGCACCGAGGTCAATCCCGTCACGGGCGAGAAGCAGCGGATCGCGATGACCGTCCAGGAGGAAATGGCGCTGGGGTTGGAGTCCGCGCCGCAAATGGCCGCGAAGATGGGAGGGGCGATCGACCCGAGACGCGACCCCAGGGCCAGGGAGGTCGCCCTGGTGGGCCGTCGGCTCGTCGAGCGTTCCGACGCCCGGCTGAGCCCCTACGTCGAGAACTTTCGGTTCACCTTGCTGGACGACCCCGGGACGGTCAACGCGTTCGCCCTGCCCGGCGGGCCGATCTTCATCACCGCGGGGCTTTACGACAAGCTCAAGGACGAGGCCGAATTGGCGGGCGTGCTTGGACACGAGATCGGTCATGTGATCAATCGTCACGCCGCCGAGCACATGGCCACCGGCCAGCTCGGCCAGTTGTTGACCGCCGCGTTCGGCATCGGGATGAGTGATCGCGACGGCGGCAGGACCGCGACGCTCGCCGCGGCGATGGTCAACCAACTCACGCAACTTCGATTCAGCAGGGATGACGAGACCGAATCCGACCACTACGGACTGAGGTACATGGCCCAGGCCGGCTACGACCCGTCCGCCATGCTCCAGGTGATGGAGGTCTTGCGCGACGCCGCCCAGGGGGGAGGTTCCCCTCCGGAATTCCTGGCGACCCATCCCCTGCCCGAGAGCCGCCTGGCCGATCTCCGCGACGAGCTGATCCGGGCTTATCCCGACGGCATCCCCTCGACGCTGGGCCGAGGGGAACCCCTTCCGCGTGGAGGATCGACGCTTCCGGGGTTCTTTCGAAGATGACGTTCGATCATTGAGGAATTCCACGCTCGCGAAGATACTC
>JBFWRA010000552.1:0-4311 GCA_050249155.1 Isosphaeraceae bacterium
TGCGCCGAGGCCGATGAAATCGTCACGACGCAAACCAGGAGCGCGCCAAGCCTTGCCCAAATCGAACCCGACGACGATCGCATGGTCCCACTCTCCTCGCACCGCGACCGCCCGATCGCCCGGGGCACGACCCGTCGACGACACACGGTCTTCCGGTGAGCCTGATTGTAACTCCCTGGCGCGCCGAGGTCGAACGAAAACCAGCGGCACCGCCAACGGTCCCTCGATCGGGCCGTCCGCGATCGGCGAACCCGCGGTGGGAGCCCTCCTTGCGGCTTCTGAAAACCCCGACGTAGAATCAGACTCATGAAACATTCGCTCGGAAAGGATTTCCCCCGCTTGATCCTCCTCGCGGGGTTTCTCGGCTTGAGCGGCGTCGTCGTCGCGGACGAGCCCCTGGAAAACCTCTCGGGCGGCGGCCGACCGGCCGTCGCGGGGCGTCTGCGTGCTTCCCAGGAACGGGGGCTGGTGTTCGAGTCGGCGGAGAATGGAACGTCGATTCCACTCGAAGCCGGGATGACCGTGCGGTTCCCCTTGACGCCGATGGCCAGGGGTCTGGCGGCACCCCCGCATCGTGTGGACCTTGGGATGGGGCAGTCGATCTCGGGACGGCTCGGATCGCTTAGCGCCCAGGAAATCGTCCTGCTGGATTCCTCGGTCCAGTCGACGGTCCGGATCGCCAGGGCGGGGGTTAACTCCCTCGTCCAGAGACCGGGGGAGTCCCTGGTGCGCCTCGAAGGATTCGAATCCCTCGACGCGAATGCGTGGACGATCGTCGGTGAGGCCAGCCTGGCCGGTGAGCCGCGACTGGCCGGAAATCATTCCCTGAGAATCCCCGCCGGGGGAACGTCGCTGAGCTACGAGGTACCCGAGCCGTTCGAGGCGGGCCGCTGCGAGGCCGCCTTCCATGACGGAGGCGAGTCGGTCGTCGGTGCCCGGTGGCTACTTGAGTTGACCTTCCGGGCCCCGAACGGGCCCGAGTCCGTTCGAATCGTCCTGGGATGGGCGGACCCGAGTCTCGCCGTCGAGTCTCCGAACGGCCCCACGCTGGCGGTCCAGAGACTCGCCCGCGCCGCGGGGTGGCATCGCCTGGTCGCGCAGTTCTCTCCGGGTCGATTCGAGGTCGCCGTCGACGGAAACGAGTTGGCCCACGGCAAGGGGGCCGACGGTCCCCTGGTCGCGTTGAAGCTGGCCACGACCCAGACCGGCCGCGAAGAGGCTCCGAAGGAACTCGCGGGGTTCGTGGACGATCTCCGCCTGGTCCGCTTCGCTCAGCCCGCCACGGACCTTGAGATCGACGCGACCCAGGACGAGGTCCGACTCATCACGGGTGACCAACTCTTCGGCACCGTCACGCAGGCCGACTCCGAGAGCATCCTTCTCAACCTGGACGGTCGCTCGCTCCGCATCCCCTGGTCCGAGACCTCGGGGCTATATTTCCGGAGAACGGCGCAACCGGGCGAGATGGTCTCGGGGCCGCTGGTGAACGTCGCCTGGCGCGTCGGTCGCGAGAACGATCCCTTCCACGTCGATCGTCTGGAAGGGGCGCTGACGGGGGCCACGGTCGATGCGATCACTTTGACGACGCCTTACGCGGGGGAACTGACGATCCCTCGCGACCGGCTGATCCAGCTCGACGTCCTGGGGAGAGGCGGTCGGCTCGTGCTCGACACGAAGGCGCATCACCTGGGGGACGAGGTGACGGTCATGGCGCCGGTACTCGATCCGCCGCAGCCGGAAGGGGGCGTCCTGGAAACGCCCTTCGAGCTACCCAGACTTCGCGAGGGGAACCGCCTCGATCTGGTGCTGGACGTCGTCCAGGTGGCCGGAGAGGCCACGGATTTGCCCTTCGCGACGCTCGTCAAGAAGGGAGAGCTTCGGACGAACGTCGCGATCAACGGAGCACCGTTCGACTACCTGAATCGGCATGTCACAGACCGGAACGAGACCCCCGCGCGGATCAGGCTCGCGATTCCTCGCGACCTGTTACGTCCTGGGCGGAACGTGATCCGGTTCGAGCAGGTGGGGATCGCGAACAACCCGAATTACCTCGACGACCTGGGAATCCTGGGGATCGCCCTGGAGGTCGTCGAGGACCCCGCGGCCCGGCGTTGAGCGTCCCGGGTCGATCCGACCGAGATGCTCACTTGCCCGCGTTGATCTGTTTGAAGTAATCCCCGACGTGCTTTTCAAAGCTTCGGGGAATCCTCTGGTTGGTCAGCGCGTCGGCCGCGTTCCCGATGGCGGTTTCCATCTCGCCCTGAACGTCGATGAAGCTCTGGCCTTTGATCGGGCTATCGGAAGGAGCCGTCCCCACGGCGAACGCCTTCCCCTTGCCCATCTGCTGCCGCACTTTCGAAGTGTACGTGGCCGTCTGGTCGGGGGCTTCCGGCCGGTCTCCGGCTCCTCGACCTCGACCGCTCGCGTTGTTGCCGTTTCCGCGACGGTTTCCGAAGCCGTTGCCCATTCCGTCGAGAGCCTCGCCGAGCATGTTCAGGCTATCGCCGGTCATGCCGTTCTTGGCGTCCAACAGGTCGGCCATGGCGGCGTCGAGCGCCTCCAGTTCCTGGAAGTTCCTGGCCATCTCGGCGACCTGTCGCTCGGTCATGCCGAGCGCCTCCGCGGCTTTGCGGGTGTCCCCTTTCTGACGCGCCTCCTGGGCCTGGGCGAGTTGTGAGGCCATCTTCTGAAGCTTCTGAAGACTCTTGGCCTGTTCGTCGAGCTTGGCCATCTCCCGCTCGTATTGCTCCTGAGAGAGCCCTCCGTTCTTCTTCGCCTCCTCAAGCTGCTTTCGGCGCTCCTCCAGGTTGGCCATCTTCTCGAGCTGCTTGGCCATGTCGCCGAGTTGTTCCTTGAGGGCTTTCTTGTCGGCCTCGCTCAACTGACCACTCTTGAGCTTCTCCTGGAGCCGCTTGAGTTCGTTCGACGCCTTCTGGAAGTTCCCCGTCTTGAGGTCCTTGGCGAACTGCTCGGCCGGGCCGTTGGTCGTAAGGTCCTTGAGCTGCTGAAGTTGGCGGTTGACCTGTTCCGGTGAACCGAGTTGTTTCTCACGTTCCTTGAGCGCGTCGGTCAGCTTGTTCAGCTCGATGAGCGCCCGTTCCTTCTTCTCAGGGGCGGCCTTGCTAAGGTCGTCGGCCGCTTTCTGAACCTGGGCCAGGAGCTTGTCCGCCTCGGGAAACTTCGACTTCTCCAGTTCCTGGCGCTGGCTGGCGACCTTCTTCCCGAGGGCCTTGGCCTGTTCGGTGACGAGCTTCTTGTCCAGCTTGGGCTCGGTCACCTTAGCGTTGGCGCGGATCTGGGCGATCTCGGGGACGAAGAGCAGCCCGAGAGCGAGCGCGCCTGGAACCAGAGGCACCCAGGCGAGCCGGGGAACCCGGGGCCCGAAGGCGGGCCGAACGTCCAGGTCCGCGACCTTGCGGATCGCGTCGGCGAGCAGGGCGCGTCCCGCGGGGCTCTCCTTGAGCTCGTCGGGCAGGGTCAAGGCGGTGCTGAGTCGTTCATTGAGATGGAACGCATGGTCGATCGCCACCGCCGCGTCGACCCTGCTGGGACCGCTCACAAGGGCGATCAGCGCGGCGGCGACGATTCCCAGTCCGCCCGAGATCGCGAAGGGCATCCAGGTGGGGCCGGGAAGCGTCTGGCTCGAAAGCCAGGCGGCCGCGTTCGCGACGGCCACGACCCCGAGCGTCCCGGCCCAGCACCAGACCAGGGCCGAGAGGAACCGCTGAAACCGTAACCGACGCCAGACACGCCCGATCGGTCCTTCCAGCTCGCGCACGGGGAACCTCGCTCGATGGGGAAGAGTTCGCGGTCTCCGACGAACGTCATTGGGGGAATCATAGTCGGGTTGACGGAGGTTGACAAGGGAGCGAACCGAGGTCAAGCGGCGTAAACCGCCGAGGCCGCCTCGAGCGCCGCGCCTGGATTGAGCTTATGGCCCAGTTCCCGCAGGCTGGTTTCCAGGGCGGACAGCGCGAGGGTCACGCTGGAACGTTGCGAGCCGTGTCCCATCAGGCCGATCCGCCAGGCCTTTCCTTTCAACGAACCCAGCCCACCCCCAATCTCAATCCCCCAATCCGCCAGCAAACGTTTCCGAACCACGAGGTCGTCGATCCCGTCCGGGATGCGAACACAGGTCAGCTGGGGAAGCTGGTGCCCTTCGACGGGCGCGAGGGAGAGTCCCATCGCGAGGAGACCGACCTGGAGGGCGACGCCGTTGCGGTGGTGTCGGGCGAAACGGGCATCGAGACCCACCACGGCGACCAGCGCGAGGGCTACGCGCAGGGCGAAATACAAGCGGATCGGGGCGGG
>JBFWRA010000553.1:0-4302 GCA_050249155.1 Isosphaeraceae bacterium
CCAGGGACAAGAGCGCGACCGCGCCGCCGCCGATTCCATAAATCAGAGCGCCTAACAGGTGCAGCGACCCCACCGCCCGGATCGACGCCTCATGGTTGAGATGCTTCCGGCGGATCGCCACGGCCTCGGCGAGATCCCCCGGCGCGCCCGATGGTGGGGCCGGTTCCAGGGTCGCTTCGGGAGGAGCGTAGGGGTTGATCGCCTGGTCGAAGTCACGCGGTCTGGGCATCGACGACTCTCCTCGAAGGGAGACGGTTGGGGGAGGATTCACGACGGTCGACGGTCCGGAGGGGTGGTTCCCTTACCCGGCCAGTCGTCCGCGTGAGGATCATGATACCCGAACCAACGAGGAGCGGTCGGCCAGATTTCGCCGAGCACCCGGTCGGATTCTTCCCGATTTCCAACCGGGTTTGACCGGACCGGCCATCTTCGCTAGCATCCCGCACGCGGAGAAAGTCGTCGCGGCCGGCGAGGGGACGCGCGCTCGACCGCGAGCCATCGTTTACGCCCGGGGTGAATCGCCTCACCGGGCCCTGATCCTCCCGAATGGGACGGCCAACCCCATGATCCTCTGCGTCACGCTCAACCCTTGCCTGGATAAGACGTTGACCGTCCCCCCCTGGCGCCCGGGGGACTCCGTGCGCGGAACGGCCGCGCGTGAGGTCGTCGGCGGGAAGGGCAACAACGTCGCCCGGGCGCTCTCCCGGCTCGACCGCAAGGCCAGGCCCGTCACGTTCCTGGGCGGACCGACCGGGCACCATTGCGAGACCCTCCTGAGACGCGAGGACGGCCTCGACCCCCTGGTCGTCCGGACGATCTCGGAAACGCGGGTCATCCTGACCGTGCGCACCGAGGGGACCAACGAGCAGTCGGCGTTCTTCGACCCCGACCCCGCCGTGACCGAGAACGAGGCCGAGGAGATGTTCCGAGGGGTCGAGGCGGCGCTGGGGGAGGGCACCGTCAAGGCCCTCACGCTCTCGGGTTCGAGCCCCTCGACGGCCACGCACGGCCTGTACAGCGACCTCATCTCGCTGGCCAACGCCAGGAACCTGCCCGTGTTCCTGGACACCTATGGCCCGCCGCTCGACGCGATCTGGGGGTTCTGGCCGCAATCCATCCAGCTCAATCGCCGAGAGATCGCGACCCACCTCCGCAAACCCGCCCCCGCGGTGACCGACCGGGACGTCCTTTCCCTTCTGGCCAGGTGGGCCGGACACGGAGTGTCCCGCGCCGTGGTGACCGACGGACCGAACCCCGCTCTGGCCCGGCTGGACGGCGTCGAGTACCGGGTGATCCCCCCGTCGATCGAGGCGGTCAACCCGATCGGCTCGGGCGATTGCCTGATGGCGGGTCTGGCCGACGGCTGGCTCTCCGGCCTTTCCGGCGAAGCGCTCATCCGCCACGCGTTCGGCTGCGCCCTGGCCAACGCCCTGGTCTGGGACGCTGGGGCGATCGACCCGGCCGTGGCCCGAATCCAAGGCGAGTCCGTCACGATCGAAACCATCGCGGAACCCAATTCGCCCACGAAATGACGAGGGTGGTCACGCCGCGACGAGGGGTGGAGCCGCCGGACCCGCGAAGGTGGACCGAGGACCGTCACTCGGGATCGGAACGAGGCGCGATCGCCCGAGTGTCGAGCTGCGTCTGCGCGATCTCGATCGCCTTGAGCATCGCCTTGGCCTTGTTCACGGTCTCCTCGTACTCGGCCGACGGATCGCTGTCGTAGACGACCCCGCCTCCGGCCTGGACGTAGGCGCTGCCGCCTTGCAACACCAGGGTCCGCAACGCGATGCACGTGTCCATGTTCCCCGTGAAGTCGACGTAGCCGACCGCGCCGGCGTACGGACCCCGGCGCTGAGGCTCCACCTCGTCAATGATCTCCATCGCCCGAACCTTCGGGGCCCCCGAGACCGTCCCCGCCGGCAAGCCCGCGCGCAACGCGTCGAACGTCGTCATGCCCGGAGCCAATTTTCCATTGACGTTTGAGGTGATGTGCATGACATGAGAATAACGTTCGACCTTCATCACGTCGGTGAGCTGGACGCTGCCGTACTCGGCGACCCTGCCGACGTCGTTGCGCCCGAGGTCCACCAGCATGATGTGCTCGGCGCGTTCCTTGGGGTCGGACAGCAGCTCCTCGGCCAGCGCCAGGTCCTCGGCCTCGTCCTTGCCTCGGCGTCGGGTGCCGGCCAGGGGCCGGATCGTGACGACGCCGTCCTCGACCCGGACGAGGATCTCGGGCGAACTTCCGATCAGGCAAAAGTCGCCGAAGGGTAGGTAAAACAGGAATGGGCTGGGGTTCACCACGCGGAGGACCCGGTAGACGTCGAACGCCGAGGCGGTCGTCTCGACCCGGAACCGCTGGCTCGGCACGACCTGGAAAATGTCACCCGCCTTGATGTACTCCTGGCAGTGCCGGACGACCTCCTCGTAGCGCTCCCTGGTGAAGTTCGAAGTCGGCGTCAGGGTGAGCGGGCCGCTGGTGTCGACGTCGTGGAGTCCGAGTTCCGGGCCAGGGGAGGCGAGTCGGCCGACGAGTTCATCGATTCGGGCGCAGGCGTCGTCATACGCGGCGCGACGGTCGGCGTTCGGCCCGACGTGGGCGTGCGCCACGACCAGGATGGTCTTCCGAATATGGTCGAAGATGACCATCCGGTCATACAGGGCGAAGGAGAGGTCGGGGAGGCCGCGGTCGTCGGGTGGGGCGTTCGGCAGGCGCTCGACGTACCGGACGGCGTCGTAGGCGGCGTAGCCGACCGCCCCGCCGGAGAATCGAGGCAAACCCGGCATGGGGACGGCCCGGTAACGTTCGATCAGGGACTGGAGCTCGCGGAACGGGTCGTCCGAGACGCTCTGGACCTCGTCGCCGTTGTTCTCAGTCACGACCACGTCGCGTCCCCTGGCCACGAACCGGACGAACGGCTCGGTTCCGAGGAAGCTGAACCGTCCGACCTTCTCGCCGCCGATGACGCTTTCAAAGAGGAACGACGGCGCGGACCGCTCGATCTTTTGAAAGGCCGACACGGGTGTGAGCCCGTCGCCAGTGAGCTGCCGGTAGACGGGCACGCAAGGGGCCTTGTCGGCCCAGCCGAGGAACTCCTCGAAGGTCGGTCGATGGGGCTGGGTCATGCGTCGCGAGGGGCGAGAGCCGACTCGGTCTCCGGGAACGTGGCGTCGCGTGGAGGAGGACTCGGCGGTTGGATCGCGGCCGGGCCCGGCCGCCAGACCTCGTCTGGCGATTGACGTCAGTGTAGCGGCGACGGCGCGAACCGGGCAAGTCATCGACGCTTCGGCCGCGCCGAAACCGTTGATCGACGCGAGCGTTAAAGCGGAAACAAGGGGGACCGCCGAGGGCTCCCGGCGGGCTCGGGGTTGCTTGACACTCCGCGCCCGCCTATTAGAATGATGACACGTCCCGCGAGGTAAGCCCGGGCGCGTGGACGTGCGCCCCCTCGACCCAGGTCGTGGCGGTCTGAACCGCGCGCCGAAGGAATTCCGAGGCGGACCGCGGCCGGCGGAGCGGAGGCGTCTTATGAAATGTCAAAAGTGTGCCAAACCGGCGACGTTCCACATCACCGACATTGAGAACCGCAAGACGCGCGAGTATCACTTCTGCGACGAGCACGCTCGACTGCACCTGACCCCCGCCGAGGCCGAGGTCGACCCGCCGGCCATGGGGGAACTCGCGAAGAAGCTGATCGTCAGCGGCACGGCGGGTTCTCCTCGGGAATCCCCCGCGGACAAACAGATTTGCCCAAATTGTCAGATCAGCTTCGCCGAATTCCGGAACACGGGAAGGCTGGGGTGCCCCTACGATTACGAGGTCTTTCGCGACGAACTGATGCCGCTGCTGGAGAACATCCACGACGAGACCCGGCACTCGGGCAAGGTTCCCCGGCGCGCTCCCCGGAACAGCCAGCAGCAGACGACGTTGATCCAGCTTCGCAACGACCTCAAACGCGCCGTCGCGGCCGAGGACTACGAGGCCGCCGCCCGGATTCGCGACAGTATCCGGACGATCGAGCAGGAGCAGCGGGCCCGTTGACCGCGACCGTCACGGCGGGCGATTCCCTCGAACGCTTCTCCAACCGGACGGGCCCTCCATGACCTGCCAGCGCTGCTCTCGCGAGGCCACCGTCCACCTGACCGACAGCGTCGATGGTCGACGCCGAGAAGTTCACCTCTGCGCCTCGTGCGCCCGTTCCGACGGCGTGCTCACCGCCGAGGAATCCCCCCCCGCGTCCATTCTGGACGACGTCTTGCAAGGATTGATCGTCGCGAACGTCGGTGAGTTGGTCGGTG
>JBFWRA010000554.1:0-4302 GCA_050249155.1 Isosphaeraceae bacterium
CCCGAGGCGTCCCCCGCCGCGAAGACGTGAAGCACCACCCGACGATTGCCAGGCAGACAGTCGACCGCGCGACTCCAGCGGTCCACCGGGAAGTCGGTCTTCAGGACGAAGACCCGGAACACGTCGTCCCCGTCGGGCCCCAGCTCATAGGGCTCGGGCATCGTCAGCGCGAGGTCCGGCTCCCCCAGGGTCCAGTCCGACGAGAACTCCCGCGGAGCGGGGCCGTCCTTGGGGTCCCCTTCCGGAGCGCCGGCCTCCGCCCAGGCCTTGAGCGTGGCGATCTCGGCGTCGGAAAGCCTGCGTTCGTCTCGGAAAGGGCCGCCGTACTCGGTCGACGCGGGCCAGGGGGGCATGGAACGCTCCCCGGTGACGTGCGCCAGGTCCCCCGCGCGCTTCCTGGCCTGGTCGTACGACAGCAGAGCGAACGGGGCCACCTGCCCCGATCGGTGGCAGTCCTGACAATGGTTTTGAAGGATTCGGGCGACGTCCCGATGATACGTCGGGGTCGGTTCCCCGGCCCTGGCGGAACCCGCCAACGCCAGGAACCCGCCGATCAGCAACCCCCACCCACCCGTCCGCAGCCGACCACGCGATCCCATGTCCTGAGCGACCTCCGGTTTTGCCATTGGAACGTCGGGACGAAAATCGAAAGCCGCGTCGTCCCGGACTTCGAGACTACCCGGAGCGAGGGGCGCGAGTTTCAAGTCCGCCGCCAATTTCCCGTCGGTCGATTTACGTGCCCTTACGCCGGGAACCACGCGGAAAGGGGCGTAAACGTAAAGCCTATCCCTTACGTTCGAGGTTTCCCGAGCCGTCGTCCCGCCAGGGGGCCGTCGGCGACGCGGCCCGGAACCGGCGCGCCGTCGACGACCCGAACGGGGATGCGTCCTCCACTCAACGGACGGAAACCCGAGCCGTTCCCTGTGAGGGGTTGTAAAGTTGCGCCCCCTCATACCTCAGCGTGAGCGTGATCGACGATCCCTTCGCCGAACCTCTCGGGACGATGAAGTGGAAGACCCCCTTGCCATACACGTCGACCCCGGAGCCGACGTGCATCTGATTGACGTTGACCGACCCGACCAGGGTCGAGCCCTGGTAGACCTTGACGGTCCCGTGAAGCGGGCTCACCGCGCCGGTTCGTCCCACCACGCCGAGCAGCACGGTCACCTGGGCCGTGGCTCCCGGGACCGCCGCCGCCGTGCCGAACTGGCCCACCCGCGTCGAGAGCTTCGTGGACCTCAAGGAAACGTCGTGCGCGACGTTCCGCGTCGGGCTCGTGGCGACGACCGACAGCAGGGTCCTCCCCTCCAAAGTCTCCACTCTCGCCGAGAACGACGTCTTACCCTTCATCACTGGCTCCTTGAAAAGAAACGAGTCGAGGTGGACACCCGAACGCGCGTTCGGATTCGGATGGGGGACGACCTCCCGGATCGCGAGTCAGGAACGCTCGGACCTCGGGGAGGACTTCCGCTCCTGGGAGGGAATCCGAATGAGGGCGATCGTCGCGGACGTCCTTTTTTGACGATTCGCCAGGAGACCTCGCGGGGACCTCGCTTTCATTCATGGACAGGAAAAAGGTGGCTCGACGTCGGGTCGAGTCGTTGCGGGGGGGTCGTCGACCCCGCGATAATCGCCGGGGTCGGACGTCGCCGGGGGAGTCCGGCGCTGGTCGCGCCACTATTCCTATCATGAGGTGATATTATGAATGATATCGATCGTTTCGCGAGCTGGAACACGGACCTGGACAAGGGGGGCGAACCCGCCCGGCGGGCCAAGGGTGAGATTTGCGAACGGACCTGGGAACTCGCCGGCGGTCTGGCGCGCGCGAAGCTCCACGCCGTCCCCCGGGTGCGCCGCTGGGAGGAGACCGACGATCTACGTTCGAGTCTGAATCTCAGGCTGCTGGATATTCTCGACAAGGGATTCCGACCCAGAAGCGACCGGCACCTGTACAACCTCGCCGCGCAGGTGGTGGGCCGGCTGCTCATCGACGCCGCGCGGAGGTTCGACGGCCCGGAGGGGCTGGGTGCCAACCATGCGACCGACGCCGGGACGGGGACGAATTCCACCTCGCACCCTGGTTGGCTCGCCGGCGCCGCGGGTCGGGACGAGGGTGCCGTCGATCTGGCGATGTGCGCCGAATTTCACGATTGGGTCCGGTCGCTCGCGATCGAGGAGCGTGAACTCTTTGAAATGAAATATTATCTGGGGATGACCGACGAGGAGATCGCGAAGATCCTGGGGTGCGCGGAGCGGACCGTCTCGCGCAGGTGGCGCGCCCTGAAGGTGAGGATCGCGGAGGCCGCCACGAACCACTGGCCCGACCTGGATTCTGGAACGGAGACGTCCGCCTGAGCGGTTCTCGTTCGGAATAGGGAAAGGAACCACGTGTGACCAGGGCCGATGCCCCGGCGTTCCTTCGGGGGACGAGCGATGACGACCGACGACGATCCCGTCGAGGACCTGTTGGATCAATGGGAAGCCGCGCGCGACCAGGGCTCGCCCCGGTCTCCCGAGGAGATCTGGGCGGAACACCCCGGGTGGCATGGCGATCCGGGGTTGCTGGAGTCGTTCAAGTCCAGGGTCGCGGGATTGCTCAGGGCCGCGGCCCTGGGGCTGGGTGGGGGGCCTGAGCCCGCTCCCTCGCTCTCGCTTCTCAACCCGCCTCGACCCAACGCCTCCGTCTCGCGGTTTATCGACCTGGCCTACCTCGCCCACGGCGGGCTCGGGGTGGTGTATTCGGCGATCGACGTCGTCTTCCATCGCAAGGTCGCCTTGAAGTTCCTGCTCCCGAGCAGGGCGGGATTCGCGGTGGTCCGCGAGCGGTTCCTCAAGGAGGCGCTGCTGACCGCGCGCCTGGATCACCCCGGGATCGCGCCGGTCTATGGGCAGGGGGACGCCCCCGACGGCCGCCCCTATTACGCGATGCGATTGGTCGAGGGGGAAACGCTCCAGGACCGCATCGACGAGCACTACCAGCGATTCCCTCGCGGCTCGAACACGTCCGAGCGGAGCCTGGGGTTTCGTCGGCTCCTCGGCCAGCTCGTCTCGGTCTGCAACACGGTCGCCTACGCGCATGATGAAGGCGTGTTGCATCGCGATTTGAAACCGAGCAACGTGAAAATCGGGCGATTCGACCGCGTGGTCGTCCTCGACTGGGGGCTGGCCAGAACGCCCTCGCCCGACGTCGGCGCCGATGGTGGGCCTGGCGTCGTCGCCGACGACTTCCCTCCCCTCCCCAACGCCACGACGCCGGGCCAGGGTCTGGGAACCTGGGGGTTCGCCAGCCCCGAGCAGACCGAGGGCAGGCATGCCGACGTCGGCCCTCGAAGCGACGTTTACAGCCTGGGGGCGGTGCTGTACTGCGTCCTGACCGGGGAGCCGCCGTTCTCGGCGGACACGCGAGAGGAATTGAGGAGGAAGGTGCTGGCTGGTGACTTCGCGCCCCCTCGCAAGCGGGACGCGACGCTGGACCCGGCCCTCGAAGCGGTCTGCCTCAAGGCGATGGCGCTGAAACCCGAGGACCGCTACGCGAGCGTTCAGGCGATGGGCGAGGACCTTCAGCGCTGGCTCGCCGACGAACCGGTCTCGGTGTACCGGGAACCTCGGCGCCGCCGGATCGCCCGCTGGCGACGTCGCAACCGGGCGTTCTCGCGGGTGCTCGCCGGCGTCGCCGCGGTGGGATTGATCGGGCTGACGCTCGGTGGCGTGGCGCGGTACGAGACCTGGCGGAGGGAAATGGTCGAGCGCCAGGCGGAAGCGCTTCTCAGGCGATCGGAGGCGTCGCTCGCCGCGGGTGAGTGGGACTCGGCGCGCTCCGCGCTCGGCGGGGCCTCCGCGCTGATCGCGGAGGAATCCGGCTTCGACTCACTGCGAAGTCGGATCCAGTCATCCGTCGATCGAGCGGAGTCGAGAGCCCGGGTGACGACGTTCCTCCCGCGGGCCGAGCTCGCCGAGTTCCACCTTCTCGGTGGCTACTGGACGCTTCTCCCCCACGAGGAGACGGCCGAGCGGCGGCGAATCACGCACCCTGGTGAGCGGGCCGCCGACCTGGCCGCGGGGGTCGCTCTGGCGAGGGCCGCGCTCGACGGGCTCGGCGTCGGCGAGGAGCGCGAGCCCTTCGCGAAACTGACCTCCAGCGGCGTCGAGAGGGCCGAGGTCGATCAAGTCCGCCGTCGGGCCGCCGAACTCTCGTTCCTGCTGGGGATCGCGGAGGAACGCCTCGGTCAGGCCGAACCTCCCGCCGCGCAGGCCGACCGACGCGCGATCGCCCTCGATCGGCTGAGCCAGGCCGAGGCCCTG
>JBFWRA010000555.1:0-4301 GCA_050249155.1 Isosphaeraceae bacterium
GCGCTCGAGTCGGCCGCGACGACCCCTCGGGCGTGATTCAGCCCCAGCACGATCATCGGCCAGAGCCGACCGGGGTTGATGATGGCCGACGACCACACGACGTCGCGAAGGGCCTTGGCCGAGGCGAGCAGCTCATCCCTTCCTCTGGGCTGGTGCGCGGGGTCGGGCAGGAAGTGCCTGCGGGCGAAGTCGACGCCCGATTTCCGGATGACCTCGTCGTTCGAAACGTGAACGAAGACGGCGGCCACCGGGTCGTACCAGACGCAACGCCAGTCCTGGCTGTTCAGCAGCGCGGCCGTGTTGGGCGTGCTATTGGCGTGGTCGGCCAGGACCGCCGGCCTGCCCAGTTCGTCCAGCTCGCGACGCCAGAGCGACTCCCCCTCCGGGTCCGGCCGACGAAGCGAGGTGTACCGCGTGAGCAATCCTTGCAGGTTGATGTAACGCTCATAAAGCGTGGGGCCGATGACCTCGAGTCGGGCGTCCACCCAGACCTTGCGCTCTGGACCAAAATAGTAATCGTACAATGACGCGTGACCGATGTGGAATCCGAGAAATCGATGGGGCATGCCCTCGGTCCCGCAGAACTTGACCGCCTCGTGGGGATACCAGAGGGGTTCCTCCCCCAGGCCGATGGTCCTGCCCTCGTTGGCGGCCTGATAGAACGACCCCGTCGCGACCCAGGTGAAGACCCCCGATACGGCCCCGAGCGCGAGGATACGGGGCCAGAGTCGTCGATCGGTGGAACGCTCGGAAGACTGTCGGAACTCGCGAGCGCGTCGACTCACGCCCGCGGCCCACTCCGCGAGGTTCCAGGCGGTGACGGTTCCCACCACCGCGGCGAACTGGTGGCTGTTCCGCGTGGCCTGGAAGCTCAGCACGCTGAACGCCGCGAAGAGGAGGAGTCGAAACGGGCTGAGCCTCCAGTGGGCGGAGTTCGCCTCGCCTCCCTCGGCCCTGGAACGAGTCGACTTCCTGGCGCGCTTGCCCGACTTCCCCGCGCCGGGCTTGTCGACCTTCCCCGTGAGGGCCTTCGCCGATGGCGGGGCCGGAACGGGCCTGAGCCGGGTCCAGGCGACCCAGGTCATCGGTCCGACGAAACTCAACGCGCCGAGGAACAGGGTCAGCAGTTGGATGCGCAAGGGGAGACTGGTCAAACCGTCGCGCTGAATGAAGACCGGGATCGGGGTTAGTTCGGCGATCGACCGGGAGAAGACCGGGTTCGCCATCGTGCCGGCGATCTGAAGCGGATAGAGCGCTCCACGAATGCCGTACGGGTTGAGCAGGCAGGCCAGGCCGGTCAACCCCGCGGCGGTGAGCACGATCCGCCACCATCGCGATCGTCCCGCGGCGAACGCCCCTGGCCTGAGCGCGGCGTCGATGATCGCGAAGCCGAGGAGGATCGGGCCGAACACGAAGAGCCCCTGGGTGTTGACCCAGAGCACCTGAACGAAGGGAAGGAGAAGCGCCAACGCCGGAAACCGATCGATCCGGAACAGGATCGCCAAAAAGATGGTCATGTAGAAAAACGTGAGCGTTTCCGGGCGGACGTACATCCGCCCACCCAGCACGAGCAACGCCGGAAGCCAGGCCGTCAGCACGGCCCAGTACGGCCATTCCCTCCGCTTCGTCGTGATGAGAAGGAGGATTCCGAGGGTCGTGAGGACGCACTTGGCCAGGGTCAGCGCGGGCACTCCTCCGCGCTGATGGAGCCAACTGATTCCAACCTGATAAATCCAATGCAGGTCGACCCAGGGGCTCTCGGGAGCGCCATAGGTGTACCAATCGGTCTGGGGGATCTCGCCGTTTTGGCGGATCAGGTCTCCGGTCCGAAGGTGCCACCAGAAGTCGGTATCCTTCAGCGGGAACATTCCCAGAAGGAAGGTGAGCGCCAGGAACGCGACGATCAAGCCCGCGTCCAGGAGGCGAGGAACGCCCGACCCATCCTCGGGGGAGGGGATCGTCCCGGATCGCGTCGAGGAGGAGGGCCTGGAAGGCTTGACCGGAGGACTTTCCGACGACATGAACGACCTCGGGAGTGACGATCGCCAGGACCAACCCTCGGGCCGGCGACGAAGCCCCAGTGTAACGCTCGTCGGGGTCGAGGGTCGAGACGAGCGCGGGGTGGCGTCCCGACGACTCGGCTCGTGGGAGTCGGGATCCATCGGATTGAATTCCAGCCGATCGCCTGCTACTGTCGGACCGTGGGTCGCGCTCGAAGGCGTCCACGGCGCGCCGAGGCGCCGCGAGCGGGGCCGTTTCCGTCAACCCAAGGTTACTGGGGAAACGCATGATGATTCGAATGTGGATGCGCGCGACCGTCGCGGCGCTGGGGCTGGCGGCGCTGGTCGCCTCGCCGGCGGCCGCGGCCGAGCTGAAGGTGGGCGATCCCGCGCCACCGTTCAGCATGAAAGGTTCGGACGGCAAGACGTACACGCTGGATCAGTTCAAAGGGAAGCGGGCGGTGGTGATCGCCTGGTATCCCAAGGCGTTCACCGGTGGCTGAACGGCCGAGTGCAAGTCCTTCCGTGAGAAGGGCCAGGACCTCAAGAAGCTGAACGTCGCCTACTTCACCGCGAGCGTGGACGCCGCCGACGTCAACCAGAAGTTCGCCGAGTCCGTGGACGCGGACTACCCGATCCTCAGCGATCCCGACAAGTCCGTCGCGACCGCCTACGGGGTGCTCAACCCAGAGCGAGGCTTCGCCCAGCGTTGGACCTTTTACATCGACAAGGAAGGCACGATCCGCGAAATCGACAAGAAAGTGGTCGCCGCCAAGGCCGCCGGCGACGTCATTGAAAAGGTCAAGGCCCTCGGCCTCGCCGGGGATTGAACCGGTTCGGTGAGCGACTCGCGATCGAATGACGGGGGCGGTCCTCTCACGATCCCATCGACGAGAGGGCCGCGCCGTTCAGGATCGATGGAGGTCCGCCCAGCGGCCCTTGAGCTCACCCAGAATCCGCCAGAAGAGCGGGCTGTGCATCCTTCCTGGAACACGCCCGCAGGCCCTGGCGTGGAACGAGTCGGGCTCGGTGTACTCGACGTGGTGGGCCATCTCGTGGAGGAACGTGTCGAAAAGTTCCTCGATCGGCCTGCGCCCGAGTTCCCGGTCGTGCGAGTAGATCCGGACGAGCCGGCGGGTCTTGTAGTAGCCCCCCAGGACGCGCGTCGTCGGTCGCGTGCTCACGTCGATCTGATAGGCGACCAGGCAATCATAGATCCGATCGAACCGCGCGCGGAAGAGCGGCCCCAGCGCCGAGACGGGCGGCTCGAACCGCCTGGGGGGCGGGGACTCGGGCGTCGTGGGGGGGACCACCACGACGGCTGAAGGAGCCACCGGGACCGCCTCGACGATCAACCGCCCCCCGATCATTCTGGCGTGCTCGGCGAGTCGGCCCATGTCGAACTGCCCCGGGTCGATGAGCTGGCGGCCGCCGTTGGGGTGGACCAGCCAGAGTCGCTCATGTCGGTCGCTTCCCATATCCTCGTCCCGAGGGGGCCAGTCGTTCCGGCCCCCGTCGCCCCGTCCTGTCCTGTCCGTCCGCGATCAATAGGTCGCCCTTCCGCCACTGATATCGTAACACTGCCCCGTCGTGAAGCTGGCCTCGGGACTGGACAGAAAATGGACCAGCGCGGCGACTTCCTCGACGGTCCCGACGCGACCCATCGGGATCTTACCGATCATATATTCGACCGTCGAGGGGGACATTCCCTCGAGGATCGGGGTTCGGATCACCGCGGGTGAGATCGCGTTGACCGTCAGATCGGCCTTTCCCGCCACCTCCTTGGCCAGCGACTTGGTCATGGCGATCACGGCGGCCTTGGACGCCGAGTAAGGCAGCAGTGTCGGATTCCCCTCCTTCCCCGCGATCGAGGCCACGTTGACCACGCGTCCGTAACCGCGCTCGAGCATCCCCGGCACGACCGCCTTGCAGAAGTGGAACGGACCAATCACGTTGACGTCGAGCACGTCGCGGACCTCGTCGGAGGTCAGGTTCCAGCTCAGGTCGGTCCTGCCCGTGATCCCGGCGTTATTCACCAGCACCGTCAGGGGACCGATCTCGGCCTCCGCCCTGGCGACCCCCGCGGCCACGTCCCGTTCGGATCGCACGTCGCCCATCACGGCCACCCCGCCCAGCTCGCCGGCCAGGGCCTGAGCGTGGTTCGGATCGAGATCGAACACGGCGACCCTGGCGCCCGCGCCGGCCAGGCGTCGCGCCACGGCCGCGCCGATGCCCTGTCCCCCACCGGTCACCAGCGCGACCTGTCCCTCTAGAGAGAAAAAAGTATTCATGTGAATTATC
>JBFWRA010000556.1:0-4299 GCA_050249155.1 Isosphaeraceae bacterium
GGCTCTCCTCGGTTCCAAGGAGTCGAGAATAAACCAGGACGCTTCGGATCTGCCCGTTCCACCCGTAACCGTCCAGCTCGCGAGAGCCCAGGATGAAGCCCTGGGTGCCGCTCTCGACCGAACAAGCTCCCGCTTGAGACACCGAGACGTTCGCGCCGTTGAGGCGTAGACCGAACTTTTGATCGGCGCCCGCGCACGTCGCCACGGCGACGAAAGGTGCCTGAAGTGCGGATGAATTGATAGAACCCGTCGTGTTGTTCTCGGCGATCGAGGCATCCGAGTAAAGATACCAGGTGCCGCCAAAATCCAGCGTCATCAAGGCGAAGACCCTCGGGCTGCGTCGAAAGCACAGGATGCTTCCCCCGGTCGTCCCGGAGTCTCTCGCGGCCACGAAGATCGTGCGGGGCGATCCGGGCGGGAGGAGGTCTTGCTCACTCTCAAGTTGTTGCAGACTCGCGGCGTTGAAGGCGACAGCCGGCGGAGTTCCCGACCCCGGCGCCACGAACGTCGGCCTCCGGGAAGCGGTCGGCTGCTGGAGATGAAGGCCGCTTCCACTGAGATCCGTCCAGGTTGAAATCGCTGAGCCATTGGCCGGTGCGGCGGGATTCGTTCGACCAGCGACCCAACGCGCGTCATACCAGGCCGCGAGATTGGGAATGATCTCCGGGGAAAATGGAGGCGGGGGAGGGGGAGGCGCATCCGCTCCACGACGTGGGAGCCTCATGGGGAACCTCCGACTGGACGCGACCTTGGGATTCAACATGGCGATTCTCCATAATTCATGAGTGGTCGAGGATCCCATCTCACGACGCGCGCGGAATCGGCGCGAGTCGATTGGATTGAGACCGAGTGGACCGGTCACCAACCTTTGCGACGTCGTCGGTCCACATTTCGCCGAGTCAAGCGACGTCAATCCCCATTGAAACTTGATCTTACGTCAGGAGACCCCGGCCGCTTCGATCGCGGCGCTCGGGATTCCACTCCTTACGGTTCCCACCAGGATCATTCGCCATGGTGACGACATGAGTGGAGACGTATCAAACACGCCAATGGTGAGTGTCGGACTCCCCGTCTACAATGGCGAGGCCTATCTTCGCCAGTCCCTGGATTCACTCTTGGCGCAGGATTACCAGGATTTCGAGATCGTTCTCTCGGACAACGCCTCGACGGATGGGACGCCGCGAATCTGTCAGGAATACGCGTCCCGTGATCGCCGGGTCATCTCGCACAGGAACTCGGAGAACGTCGGGCCGATCCGGAATTTCGTCCGGGTGCTGGAACTCGCGCGCGGGCCCCATTTCATGTGGGCTGGGCACGACGATCTGTGGTCAAAGAATTATATTTCGGCGATGGTATCGTGTTTCGATGCCAATCACGGTCTCGCGCTGGCCGCGGCCAAAACCGTGTACATCGACGAGTTGGGCAACCTCATCGATCGCGCGTCGGCGTCGGCCCCGCCACGACGCGCCGCTGGTCCGATCCAGACGGTCGACCAGTATTTGTCGGCTCAGGCGACCAGTTGGATTTATGGGATGTTCGACCGAGAAGTCTTGCGCGCCGTGATGCCCAGGTTTGACAGATTTCGGATTGTCAAAGGCAGTGACGTCGTCTTCATGAGCGAATTCTGTCTCCAACATTCCGTCGCGGGCGACGATAACGCGATCATTTATAAGAGATTGGCGGGAGCCAGGGACTGGGCGCCCAGGACTCCACGGCAGAAAGTGGGTTGGCAGGTGGAGTTCACCCGACTCCTGCTTGGAACGGTGGCCACGGCCGGATTGTCGCTCGCGGACCGAGCGAGGCTACTTCGGATTTACTTCCCGTATCTGCGACGCTTCGCGTTTCGTGGAGGTCCAAGGCGGGTCGGCCTGACATGGCTACGGGCTTCGTCACAGTGGTGTCGAGGACTGGATCGTGTCTAAACGGGGGTGTGGTCCGTTGAGGAACGTCCAACCTTCTGGCTCGCCGCGACCAAGCGACGCTCTCGTCGCTCCTGGTTCTTCGCCGATCGATCTCTCACCGGAGGGAGAGCATGTTGACGGGCACCGCTGAGATCTCCGCCGCGTTTCCTGAGGCGGTTCGGGTTCCCCGATTCGTCGCCGAGATCGGTTGCAATCATCTGGGGCAGGTCGAGATCGCCAAGCAGATGATCGTCGTCGCCAAGACCTGTGGGGCCGACGTCGCCAAGTTCCAGAAGCGTTGTAATCGCGAGCTGCTCACCGCCGAACAGTACGACGCTCCCTATGAGAACCCGAATAGCTACGGGCGTACTTACGGCGAACACCGCGAGTTCCTCGAATTCGACCTTCGGACTCACGCGGTCCTGAAGTCTTACGCCGAGGATCACGGGATCGAGTACTCGACCTCCGTCTGGGACCTCACCAGCGCTCGGCAGATCGTCGAATTGGGGCCGCGCTCGATCAAGGTTCCCTCGGCCTGCAACAACCATCTCCGGCTTCTGGAGTTTCTTCGCGACGGTTACGGCGGCGAAGTGCATCTTTCCTCGGGGATGTCGACCGACGACGAGATCGACGCCGCGGTCGACGTGTTCCAGTCCTGTCCAGGGCGGGTCGTGCTCTATTCTTGCACCTCGGGCTACCCGGTGCCGTTCAAGGACGTCTGTCTGCTGGAAATCCCACGGCTTCGCCAACGTTACGAGCGGACCGGACGGGTTCGGTCGATCGGGTTCTCAGGGCACCACAACGGGATCGCCATCGACGGCGTGGCGGCGCTCTTGGGGGCGACGGTGATCGAACGACACTTCACCCTCGATCGAGCCTGGAAGGGATCGGACCACGCCGCTTCGCTGGAACCCAGCGGCTTCAGTCGACTCACCCGAGACGTCCGCCACATCGCCGAGGCGTGGTCCTACAAATCCGAGCCCATCCTACCCATCGAACAGGTCCAGCGGCGGAAACTCAAGTACCGACCGCGTTAAGCACCGTTCTCGCCAAGGCGACGCCCGACATGCCCGAAGTCCTCGCCCTGATCCCCGCTCGTGGAGGCTCGAAGGGCCTGCCCGGTAAGAACCTTCGTCCGCTCCTGGGCCACCCGCTGGTCGCCTGGGCGGTCGCCGCGGGAAAGCAGGCTCAGTCCGTCACTCGAACGATCTGCTCGACCGACGACCCGGCGATCGCCGAGGCCGCCCAGCGCTACGGCGCCGAGGTGCCGTTCCTGAGACCCGCCGACCTCGCTCAAGATCAAACTCTGGATCTTCCGGTCTTCCAGCACGCTCTGCGCTGGTTGGCCGAGCATGAGGGTTGGCGGCCCGAGATCGTCGTGCAACTTCGCCCCACGTCTCCCATTCGCCTCCCCGGCCAGGTCGATCGGGCGGTTGAACTCCTCCGTGAGTACCCCGAGGCGACCGCCGCGCGGACGGTTTGTCCCGCCCCCTCGAACCCGTTCAAAATGTGGCGGCTCGAGGCCGGTCCACGACCCTTCATGCGGAACTTTCTCGACTTGCCTGGTTTCGCCGAACCCTACAATGAACCTCGACAGGTCCTCCCCGAGGTTTGGTGGCAGACGGGAACGATCGACGCGGCTCGATCGGAGGTCATTCTCGGAGGCTCGATGACCGGGTCGAGATTGCTTTCGCTGCCCATGGAGGCGATGCAGGCCGTCGACATCGACGGAGAGATTGGCCTGCGACTGGCCGAGGTGGTCATCGAGCGGACCGATTGCATCCGACCGTCTCCCCCACTACCCTGGGATCGAATCCGGCTCCTGGTCCTCGACGTGGACGGCACGCTGACCCCTGGCACGATGTATTACGACCTTCAGGGAGAGTCGCTGAAGCGGTTCCATACCCACGACGGCCAGGGAATCAAGGCGGTCGCTCGGCGCGGGGTGCGGGTCGCGATCATTACCGGCGAGTCGACGGCGTTCACGACCGCGAGGGCCGAAAAACTCGGAATCACCGACGTCGCCCTGGGAGTCGACGTCAAGCTGCCGGTTCTTCTGGACCTCTGTCGCAGGGTCGGAGTCTCTCCCAAAGAAGTGGCCTACGTGGGGGACGACGTGGGCGACCTCCCTCCCCTGATCGAGGTGGCCAGGGCCGGAGGGATCGCTTGCGCCGTGGCCGACGCTCGCCCCGAGGTTCGCCGCGTCTCCAACTTCCTCTGCCCGAATCGCGGAGGCTTCGGCGCGGTCCGCGACGTTTGCGACAGGATCGTCGCAAGTGTTGAGGCGACGCTTGGTTGAGGGCCATCGAATCCTCGTCAGCGGCGTCGGCTCGGTCGGCGAGCGGCACATCCGCAACCTGATCCACCTTGGCCACGACCAGATCTCCCTCCATCGGAC
>JBFWRA010000557.1:0-4297 GCA_050249155.1 Isosphaeraceae bacterium
AGCAGCAGCGCGATCAGGACGGCGATGATCGCGATGACCACCAGAAGTTCGATCAGAGTGAAGCCTCGACGTCGCGCGAGCACCATCGTTGACCTCCTGAAGAAATAGGATGGAGGAGGAGGGAGAGGGCGGAGGGAAAACACGACTTGTGACGACTTCGCGATCGGAGGAGGGAATGTGCCGCCCCAGGATACGGGCGGCCCGGGATCACTTGGGTTTGGCCGCGGGCTTACCCATATTCTTATAAGACTCCTCGGCGGCCTCGAACCCCTTGATATCTTCCGGGGTCATCTCGACCGTGGTGCCGGTCTCACGGGTTTCATCACCGCCACAGCCGGCCACCATGAGCGTGGCCGCGGCCGCGACGGGAGCGATCGCGCGCAAGAACACCTGACGACGGGTCATCAAGAATCCTCGTCTGAATGGAAGCGACCCAAACTCACGGGAGCGGACGTCCACGTCGAACGACGTGAGGAGAAGCCGCGCGCCCGAGTGAGGTCGAGGACTTTCGACGTTGAAGACTCGTTGAGCAACAGTGACGCTACACCCGCGGTTTCCGTTCGGCAAGATGGTTCCGACCGGATTTCGAATTTGGGTTTCGGATCGCTCGTATCCGGAGACGTTCCGGGCGAGATCACCCTTCCAGCGACCCTCTCGTGAACACGACCTTTCGACTACGGAACTTGAGATTCGCACGAAGGCATGTTGATGCGTTCTGGGTCGCGTTCTGGCGGACCTCGGCTCTCATCGCGGGAATCGACCGCGATCACGACGTTGGCGTGTCAAGCGGGGCTCCCTGAATCCAGGGTTGGCTTTCTCGGAATCCCGCGCGTCATCCACTTGTCGTGGCATCGGGGTCAACCTAAAGTGCCGAGATCCTAGAAACTCGCTCCTGTTGATCCTTGCTTATGGAGGAGAGATCTCACGATGGCTGAGCCTGTGTTGATCCCAAATAGCTCCTTTCTTGGCCGCGGCTACGACGTCGTGGAGATGGACCCCCTGAATCTTGGGGAAACGTCGAAGTCGGAGAATCTGATCGCTCTCGACGTGAGCGAGGGACCGACGAGGACGAGCCCCGACGGGAGTTTCACCATCCCGGCCGGCGTTCATCACGTGGCGATCTTCTCCATGAGCTGGGAGACGCAGTCGAGCGTGATTTCCAGTGGCGGCGAGTTCCAGCGGGAATTCAAGCGGTCCGTCGAGGCGGACGCCGGCGTCGAGGGTCTCTTCGAATTCAGTGGTAGTAATAGCCGGAGGGAGGTCGCGCGACAGGCGGAATCGCGCAAGGACAGTTTCGTCTATTCGCGCGCGTTTCAGCAAAACCATCGGCTCTCGCTCGATCTGGACAACCCCAAAGCGCCGCTGGGCGTCACCTCGGAGTTCGCGGAGGCCGTCGCCGATCTTCCGCCCCCCGACGCCGAGGACTGGGTGGAGCGGTATGAGGACCTGGTGAACCGGTTCGGCACCCACTTCACGAAGGAGATCGTGCTGGGCGGGCTGGCCTACCAGCGAACCAGCGGGTCGTCCAAAACCTTCCTGAAGTCGTCGGAGACCGAGGAGACCCTCAAGACGCACGCCGGCGTGCAGATCAAGGCGCTGAAGGCGGGCGCGGGTTACGAGGAATCGACCTCGCTGGCGGCGAAAACCGACGCCGAACATCATCTCGAGCGGACGGCGCTCGAGTTTCGCGGCGGTGACGGCTCACCGAGCGGCATCGACGACTCGTGGATTCGCAGTCTTCACGAGCGGCCCGCGATCGTGAAGGCGAAGCTGGACCGGATCAGCACGCTCCTGACCGAGCGTTTTTTTCCGGATGACGAATTCATCCATGACAAGCGGCTCCTGCTGGACAAGGTGATCAGTTCCTGGATCGCGAGCAAGGGCTCTCCAGGCTGTGGGACGGCGCCGCTACGCCACGGCGAGCCGCTGGTTCTCATTCTGCCCTGGAACGATCAAAAGACCTTGCAGACGCCCACGTTCTCAGGCGGAGTGCTTCAGTACCCGGTTCGACAGGGAGAGCCAGTCCGCGATTCCGACGAGAGTGTGGCCGTCGCGCTCGAGAGCGTGGACGGCCGCAAGTCCGGCGCGGCGGTCCTCGCGGGCGACGTCGTTCGGATCAAGCACCTTGGCCGGAACGCCTATCTCAGCGAACGGCCCGGCGGAATCCTCCTCTTCGAAGGTGACGCCAACAAGGCGGTCGGCTTGACCGTCCTCCATCATGGGGACAATCCCTTCTCCCCGTCCCGCATCGGCGAATTCCTGCTCGAGACCGATCCGATCGTCCTCTTGACTGGCCGACCGGGAGCTCCGGGGAGCGAGGTCGGCATCGCGGCGGGCCCTCGGTCATTGGTTCATTCGGCCCGACCTTATCAGGCGGGCGGTTCGTTGGTCGGGTTCCACCTCAAACGATGCCAACCTCCGGGACGTGACGACGAGGGGGCTCCCGAACCACTGGTGACGGCGTGACGTGTCCAACCATGGTCGACGAGAGGGGAGGGAGACGCGATGAGCGGTCTGTTCCACAAGAAACCGGAATGGAAAAAGGATAAGTACAAGACAGGGAAGGTGATCATCGTGAACAAAGCCCTCGGGACGCACGCCCCGAACGGCCAAGCGATCAAGGTCTCTTGGACTCAGGGATTCAAGAAGGAATCGACGGTACTCGCACTCGGCAAGTCGGTGACGATCGAACAGACGTCCGAGAAGCTTGAGATCGTCTGCCGCGCGATGCTTCTTCCCGACATGGCCAAGACGACGCTCACCGTGCATGGGAAGCAGTACTACGATCACCTGGTGAACGTCTGCGAGTCTTCTCGGCTTTACGGGCTGACGATGGCGGGGGGCCCACTTCACTAGGATGGGCCGGGTTGACGCGCTTCCCGGTCGAAACGCCGAGGCGTGAGAATCACCATTGGCGAAGGCCTGGGGAATCCTTCGCCCACCAGACCGGCGTCACGAGTCTCAGACCGCGAAGCCTTTTCTCGCGACAAAAACCAGGCCGCGGCGAGGGACCACGATCACGTCGTGGACACCCGCCGCGGCCTCGTCGCGATCGGAAAATCGCCCAGAGCCAATCCGATCAGGGCTCGGTCTCGATCGAACCCGCCGGGCTGATCCCGTGATGGGTGATCTCGTGAGCCAGCGACTTGCCCATCACGCTGTGACGCTTGCCGTACAGGAAGTAGATCGCGAAGCCCGCGGCCAGCCAGACGAACAGCCGAAGCCAGTTCTCCCAGGGGAGCGAGAACATCAGGACCAGGCAAGTGGCGATGCCGAGGATCGGGGTCAGGGGCATCAACGGCACCTTGAACGGCCGGGGCGCGTCGGGGTTCGTCTTCCGCATGATGAGCACCGCGGCGCAGACGATCACGAACGCCAGCAGCGTCCCGATGTTCACCAGCTCCGCCAGGATGCTCAGCGGGAGCAACCCCGCCAGCGTCGCCACGAAAAACCCGGTGAGAATGGTCGATTTCCAGGGAGTCCGGAACCTCTCGTGAATCTCGCCGAAGAACCCGGCCGGCACCAGACCGTCGCGGGCCATCGCCAGAAGCACCCGAGGCTGGCTGAGCATCATGACCAGAAGGACCGAGGTGATTCCCGTGATCGCCCCCAGGGCGATCAGGAACTGCGCCCAGGGGAGCCCGACCTGCGCGAAGGCGTCGGAGACCGGGGCGTCCCGGTTGATCTTCTGGTAGGGGACCATGCCCGTGAGCACCGCGGCCACGGCGATGTAAAGGATCGTGCAGATGATCAGGGACGCGATGATCCCGATCGGCACGTCGCGCTGGGGGTTCTTGGCTTCCTCGGAGTGGGTCGAGACCGAGTCGAACCCGATGTAGGCGAAGAAGATCATCGCGGAGCCGGCGAGCATCCCCGAGACCGCGCCGTTGTGGACCGTCCCCCAGACCGGGATGCCGAAGAAGCTGATCCCACCGTAGCCGTACGGGGCGAACGGGGTCCAGTTCTTGGGATCGACGTAGAACGCGCCCACGCCGATCACGAAAAACACGATGGCCAGCTTGACGATGACCATCGACGCGTTGAACCGGGCGCTCTCCTTGATACCCAGCACCAGGATCACCGTGACGATCCCCGCGATCACGATGGCGGGCAGGTCGACGTAGGAGCCGGTCAACACGAACTCACCGTTCTTGTAGTCGAACGGTGAATTGGAGAAGGCGGCCGGCCAGAGCGGCTCTCCGCCGTTGAAGATCTTGAGCAGGTCCTGAAAGTAGTGGGACCACCCGTGCGCGACGGTCGACGCGCCGACGGCGTATTCCAGGACGAGGTCCCAGCC